>JALEVO010000131.1 GCA_022788225.1 Oscillospiraceae bacterium
AAAGCAAAAGCTCGCAGCATGGGTGCAGATATTGCTCTTTACGGTCACACTCACGAACGTTTCTGCGCCTATGAGGACGGTTTGTATATCATGAATCCGGGAAGCACCTCATGTCCCAGGGACGGCAGAAAACCGTCATTCGGGATAATAGACGTGTCACCCTCCGGAATTATGACAAATATAATCGACCTCTGATATCAGTATATTCGTAACAGCAAAAACAGTTACAAACAGAAAGGAACATGACAATTGAAGATAAACTCACCGATGTCGGCAAACAGAAAAGAAAAATATCTGACAGCATTTCTGCTGGGATTCGGAGCATTTCTGCTTATGATCCTTCCGCTGCTGATTTACAACGGCGGATATTACATATATTACGGCGACTACAATTCACAGCAGGTGCCTTTTTACAACCATGCCCATGAATTTATAAAAAACGAGGGTCTTGGCTGGGACTGGGGCACTGATTTAGGCGCAAACTTTGTCGGCTCATACTCATTTTATCTGCTGGGAAGTCCGTTTTTCTGGCTGACCATTCCCCTGCCCCAGTCACTTGTGACTTTTTCAATGCCTGTACTCCTTGCATTGAAATTCGGCTTTGCGTCAATGACTGCCTATGCCTATATCAGGCGGTTTGTCAGGGGGAAAGGTTCTGCTCTGATCGGCGGTATGCTCTATGCCTTTTCCGGTTTCCAGATGTTCAACATCTTTTTCAATCACTTCCATGACGTCACCGCCTTCTTCCCGCTTATGCTAATTGCTATGGAAGAACGTGTAAACAACAACAGACGGGGCGTATTTGCACTTTCCGTTGCCCTCATGGGAATAATCAACTACTTTTTCTTTACCGGACAGGCTGTTTTCCTTGTGCTTTATCTGATTGTCAGACTTAAATCGCCGGATTTCAGAATAACATGGAAAAAGTTTTTCTCGCTTGCCATTGAAGCTGTTATCGGCGTTATGATAGCCTGTGCAATGCTGCTGCCTGCCGCTCTTGCAATACTCGGCAACTACCGCATAAACGAACGCCTTTACGGTCTTAACATGGTAGCCTACAGCGACCGCACAAGAATACTGCGAATTATCCAGAGTTTCTTTATGATACCGGACGTTCCTGCAAGACCTAATCTTTTCAGCTCCGACGGCGGAAAGTGGGCGTCTATCGGCGGATATCTGCCTATGTTCTCCATGGCTGGCGTTATAGCATTTACAAAATCAAGAAAAAGCCACTGGTCAAAGCGTCTTATTGCAGTCTGCATAATCTGTGCATTTATCCCGATTTTAAACAGTGCATTCTATACCTTTAACAGCTCATACTATGCCCGCTGGTACTATATGCCGATTCTTATAATGGCAATGATGACTGCTCAGGCATTTGACGACAGAACCATTGATTTCAGAGGCGGTATAAAAATCTGCGGTGCAGTCCTTGCGGCACTGACTGTTATATCTCTTTTCCCGAAAAAAGACGACGACGGCAACGTAATATGGTTCAGTTTCCCTAACTACAAAATCCATTTCTATCTCACAATAGTAATATGCGCTGCCGGACTTGTTTTCCTGTGGTATATCAACAAGCTGCGTTTAACCGGAAAACCGTTCATGAAAAACGCTGTTATTGCAACTGTCGTTTCATGCATTGTGTGTACTGCTGCTGTTGAATATTTCGGCGCTATGCTGGGTCCTTATAACCAGATTTACATTAATAATGGTCTGCACGGAAGTGAAAACCTTGAACTGGAGGAAGAAGAAAACCAGTTTTACCGTGTGGACATTTCAGAAAACTATGACAACTACCCGATGTTCTGGGGACTTTCCTCAATGAGAGCATTCCAGAGTATCGTGCCGGGAAGCATCATGGAGTTTTACTCTGAAATAGGCGTGACCCGTGACGTTGCGTCAAGAGCGCCCCTTGACAAGCATATACTGAGAGGACTTTTCTCTGTGAAATACTACTTCGATAAAGTATATTCAGACAAGGAAGATACTTATACCTATGAAATCGAATTGCCGGGCTTTGAATATATCGGCGAGCAGAACGGCTTTTATGTTTATGAAAACAAGTATTACGTTCCTATTGGATTCACATACGACAACTACATACTTCATGAACTTGCCGACAAATACACCGACCAGACAAAGGAACGTCTGCTTATGAGAGCGCTTGTCCTTGAAAAGGAACAGGTTGAAAAATATTCTGATATTATTACAAACCTGCCGGCTGAAAAGTGTGTGGGACTTAACGATTCCGCATACCTTGAGGACTGCGAAAAGCGTTCACAGGAAACCTGTTCAAGCTTTGTATATGATTCTGACGGATTTGACGCAGAAATCACCCTTGAACAGCCAAAGCTTGTATTTTTCAGTGTTCCGTACGACACCGGCTGGACTGCTTATGTAAACGGCAAGCCGGCGGACGTTGAAAAGGTAAGCTACGGCTTTATGGCTGTAAAGGCAGAGGCAGGGGAAAACAAAATTGAGTTCCGCTATGAAACTCCCGGACTTAAAGCAGGAGCGGTAATAACCCTCTGCGGAATAGTACTGCTGGCGTTCTATCTGTTTATTACACGCAAAGCAAAACGTGACGGCGGTTTCGTCCACTACTATGACTACGAACCCAGCGACCCCATTGATTTTCAGAAGAATTATGAAAACAGGAAAATAAACTGCCGTCCAAGCGGAAAAATCCACAAGGACAGCAACAAGGAGGAATAATTATGCATCTGGAGGAAAAAACAGTTGCAAGCGAAAGCGTTTACAAGGGAAGAATTTTTGAAGTCACAAAGGACACTGCGCTTCTTGAAAACGGCAAAGAAGTACAGCGTGATGTTGTTCATCATTCAGGCGGTGTTACTGTGATTCCGGTGACTGAAAATGAGGAAATACTCATGGTAAGGCAGTACAGGTATCCCCACCACAAGGTAATGCTTGAAATTCCGGCTGGAAAGCTTGAACCGGGTGAAAAGCACTACGACTGCGGAAAGCGTGAACTGCTGGAGGAAACCGGCTGTACCTGCAAAAGCTACGAATATCTGGGAGAAATCGTTCCTACTCCTGCTTATGTAAGCGAGGTTATCCACCTATACATCGCCTCCGGACTGGAATTTTCACAGCAGGATCTTGACGATGACGAGTTCCTTGACGTTGTAAAAGTTCCTCTTGACAAGGCAGTGGAGATGGTATTAAACGGCGAGATTACCGATTCAAAAACTCAGATAGGCGTTTTAAAGGCATGGCATATAATAAAAAAGACTGAACGTCCGTAAACGTTCAGCCATGAGTGATTCTCAGACTGCCTGCGCCTCTGCCTCTGTAATTGCAAGGTGGCGGCTGTAGGCGTCGAGAATTTCCGATTCGATTCTTTTTCTTGCTTCGGGAGAGATCGGATGAACAATATCACGGAAAACTCCGTTATCGTCCTTCCGGCTCGGCATGGCGACAAAAAGTCTTTCATCCCCCTGAACAATTTTGATGTCGTGGACTGCAAGGGTGTCTTCAAGAGTTATTGAAACAATGGCTCTCAGTCTGCCCTCGGTAATGGTTTTTCTGATTTTGATGTCTGAAATATTCATGCTGCAAGATGACCTCCTTTTGTTTACAGGGATATTATTGAACGTTTCCGGATAAAATATACAATAACGCATTAAAATGGTAATAAGAGGTTTTTACTATGAACACAGATATATTAAAGGGAAAAAAACATATTCATTTTATCGGTATCGGCGGCTCCGGAATGTATCCGCTGGCACAGATACTTCATTCACAGGGCTATTATCTCACAGGCTCTGACAACAACGAAACCGAGACCCTTGAAGCAGTGCGCAAAATGGGTATTCCGGTATTTTTAGGACAGAGGGCGGAAAATATTGAGGGTGCAGACCTTATCGTCCACACAGCCGCTATCATGGCTGACAATCCGGAGCTTATTGCGGCAAAGGCAAGCGGTGTTCCGGTACTGGAAAGAAGCGAACTGCTGGGTATTGTCACAAGCTGGTACAACAACGCAATCTGCGTTTCCGGTACTCACGGCAAGACTACAACCACTTCAATGATTACGCAGATACTTTACACAGCGAAGGTTGACCTTTCAGCGTTTATCGGCGGAAAACTGCCATGTATAGGCGGCAGCGGACGTGCCGGAAAGAGTGATATTATGGTGTGCGAGTCCTGCGAATTTGTTGACACTTTCCTGAAGCTTTACCCCGACTGCGCCGTTATCCTCAACATTGACGAGGATCATCTTGACTATTTCAAAAATCTTGAAAACATTATAAAGTCATTCCACAAGTTTGCCGAAAAGGCAACAAAGGCTCTCATCATAAACGGCGACGACGCAAATACGCTTAAAGCTGTTGAGGGCATTGAGGGCAAGGAATTTATCACATTCGGTCTTGACCCAAAAAATGATTACTACGCCCATAACATTACAAGAATTTCCGGAATGGAAACTGAATACACCCTCATGCACAAGGGTGAGGAAATCGGAAAAATCAGACTTCATGTTGCCGGAATGCACAATGTCTTAAATTCCCTTGCAGCAGCCGCAGCGGCATTTTATGCAGGTGTGGACTTTGAGAGCATTCGTCAGGGACTTTCCGATTTCAGAGGTGCAGGCAGACGCTTTGAGCTTATCGGCAAGAAAAAGGGCATAACGATAGTTGACGACTACGCTCACCACCCCACAGA
>JALEVO010000043.1 GCA_022788225.1 Oscillospiraceae bacterium
TAACCCATAATAATTTCAACTTCGTGTGTCTTGCCGTCGCCGAATACAGGGAGAACGTTGCCCTCGATTTCGTTACCGTCAACTGTTACAGACTTGATACCCTTGCAAACGTGGTCAGGGTTCTTGATTGTAATAGCGTAGGTTGCACCTCTGAACTGTCTTGTTGCCTTGAATCCGTCCCACTCGTGCGGAATGCTTGGATCAACCTTCAGACCGTCGAAGTCAGGCTGTACACCCAGAATGTACTGTGAAATAGCAACCATGTTCCATGCAGCTGTACCGGTAAGCCATGAGTTCTTGCCCTCACCGAATCTGCTTGCGTCCTTACCGGCAATCATCTGACCGTATACATAAGGCTCTGTCTTGTGAAGCTCTGAAATGTCTTCATTGAATGCCGGAGCAATCTTTGAATAGTATTCAAATGCCTTGTCACCTCTGCCTGCATAAGCCTCTGCACAGATAATCCATGCATTGTTGTGTGTGAAGATACCGGCATTTTCCTTATATCCGCCCGGATATGTTGAAATCTCACCGTACTGTACATAATACTTTGTATATGCAGGATTGTTAAGTACAAGACCATACTTTGTATTGAGGTACTTGTCGATAGAGTCAAGAGTCTTGATGTCAGCGCCCTGATCCTTACCGATTTCAGACATAACTGCAAAGCCCTGTGGTTCAATGAAGATCTTGCCCTCTTCACATTCCTTTGAACCCATCTTTTCGCCTGAAGCGTCATAAGCTCTTATGAACCAGTCGCCGTCAAAGGCGTGCTTCATAACGTTATCCTTCATCTTGTCGATTTCAGCCTGTGCCTTGTCAGCCTCTTCATTCTTTCCAAGGTGACGGAGAATGCCGACATATGTAGGACCAACGTATGTAAAGAGTGTTGCAACCATTACTGATTCAGCAACCTTTGAGTAGCCGCCCTCTGCCTCAAACTTAGGATTTGTATAGGTCTGGAAGCTCTCGCCCGGCTTGTCGGAGAAGCATGAAAGGTTGATACAGTCGTTCCAGTCTGCTCTCATTGCAAGCGGAAGTCCGTGAGGACCAACATTATTTACAACGTGATAGAATGAAACGTCAAGGTGATCAAGCATAGGCTTAGCCTTTGAAGCGTCATTGTCATAAGGTACCATTTCATCAAGGATTGACCAGTCGCCTGTTTCCTTGATATATGAACCAACTGAAAGTATCATCCACAGCGGGTCATCTGAGAAGTCGCCGCCGATATCGGAGTTGCCCTTCTTTGTAAGCGGCTGATACTGGTGATAGCATCCGCCGTCAGGAAGCTGTGTTGAAGCGAGGTCGATAAGACGCTCTCTTGCTCTGTCCGGAATCTGGTGTACGAAACCTAAAATATCCTGGTTTGAATCACGGAATCCCATACCTCTGCCGATACCGCTTTCAAAGTATGAAGCTGAACGTGAAAGGTTGAATGTTACCATGCACTGATACTGGTTCCAGATGTTTACCATTCTGTCAACCTTATCATCAGGAGTGCTTACATTGAAGATACCCAGGAGCTTATCCCATGTTTCCTTAAGCTCTGCAAGACCTGCCGCAACCTTTTCAGGTGTGTTGTACTTTTCAATCATTGCATAAGCCTTTTCCTTGTTGATTGTCTGACCGTCAGCCTCAAACTTCTTGTCAACCGGATTTTCAACGTAACCAAGGATAAATACAAGAGTCTTGCTCTCACCCGGAGCCAGTGTAATTTCCTTGTAGTGTGAAGCAATAGGTGACCAGCCGTCAGCAAATGAGTTTGTTGCCTTGCCGTCAACAACTGCCTGAGGGTCGCCGAAGCCGTTGTAAAGACCGATAAATGAATCACGGTCTGTGTCGTAGCCGTCGATATCATCGTTAACTGTATAGAAAGCGTAGTGGTCACGTCTGTCTCTGTATTCTGTCTTGTGGTAAATTGTTGAACCCTCAACTTCTACACGTCCTGTTGAGAAGTTTCTCTGGAAGTTAGTGCAGTCATCCTGAGCATCCCACAGACACCATTCTGCAAATGAGAAGAACTTGAATGTCTTTGGAGCAGAACCGTTGTTTGTGAGAACAACCTGCTGAACTTCGCCTGCATAATTCTGCGGTACAAAGAAAGTAACTTCAGCTGTAAGGTCATTCTTGGAACCCTTGATAATAGTATAGCCCATACCGTGGCGGCACTCATAGCTGTCAAGCTCTGTCTTTACAGGTGACCAGCCTGGATTCCAGATAGTGCCGTTATCGTTTATGTAAAAATAACGTCCGCCCATATCAATTGGAACGTTGTTGTAACGGTAACGTGTGATTCTTCTGAGTCTTGCGTCCTTATAGAAGCTGTAACCGCCTGCTGTATTGGAAATCAGTGAGAAAAACTCCTGTGTTCCGAGGTAGTTTATCCACGGATAAGGGGTTTTAGGGGAAGTAATGACATATTCCTTGTTAGCGTCATCAAAAAATCCGAATTTCATAGATTTTCTCCTTTTGTGATTAATTTATACAAAGCACTGTTAATACAGTACTACAGTTACATACATTATAACATAAAAAGAAAACATATTCAAGCGTTTTTTGAGCATTTTTTAATAAATATTGTCATTTTCTTTGCCTGTACAAATAAATGAACGCTCCCCTGCCATGAAATGCAAAAATAACGGGCGACCAATGGTCGCCCCTACTATCATGTCACACTTAAGGAATCACTGATTAAATCACGCCTTGTGGCTTGGCACGCATCTTGCTTGCATATTTTCCGTCATATCACACAAAAATTTCTTGACATACGCCAGTATGCCTGCGAAATTTCTATGCAATTCGGGAAGCGACCTTCGCCTGACGAAAAATCTGACTGCGCAATCTGCGCACCAGATTTAATCAGTGCTTCCTTAAAACTTTATTGTAGGGGACAGCGCCTTCGACGTCCCGCATTTTAAATGTCATTGTGATGGTAACGCCCGGGACGTCGTGGGCGCCGTCCCCTACAAATCCGTGTTTTTATCAATATATACGGTCGAGCCGTATACAAAATTCAATCGTCAAAGTAAACAACGATTTGTCCCGTCCGGTCACGGACTTTCTTCTCCGTATGTTGATATCTCAATGGTTTCAATCATGATATCGTCAACAGGGATTTTCATATCGTCTTCCTCTTCGCTGACTTCAAGGTCGGTAAGCTTGTCTATTACGTCAAACCCCTCATAGGTCTGACCGAAAATAGTTATCTGCTGAGAAAGGTTAGGTACACCGCCCAGTTCAATAAACGTATCGGCAATAATCGTGTTGTCCTCGTTGGTTTCAAGCAGTTCCTGTTTGAACTCGTCTGTGAATTCAACGCTGTTGAGCACTGCAAAACGGCTGCCGTTTATAGTGGGTGCTTTTCCGGAAAGCTTTTTGAAAAATCCGCCTTTCTTTCCGGTGGACATACTGCACAGAGCGCCCCTGAAAGGCCACAGGTTCTGATGAAGTTCCTGTTCGACATTTTCGGCGTCCTCGTCATATTTTTCGCCTAAATCGCCGTTTTTCTTTTCACTTCCTGCACCGAAATATACCCCCGGTTCAGACTGGAAAACATAAGTGTTGTCATAGTATCCGCTTTCTGCAAGCCTTGTAAAGCTTGCAACTGCGTTTGGCGCATACTCCGGATACAAAACCGCCTTGATATCCCCGAGACTGGTCTTTATGACTGCCACCGGTGCATCGTCCTCCGGAGTTTCTGTCTGAACAAGTTCCAGATTTTCCATGTCAATATAGTTCCCCGTCTGACTTCCCATATAATTCATGCATGAAACAGCGGCAAAGCTGAATGCCGACGCCACAACAGCCCCCATCAGTATATACCTTACTCTTCTACTAAGCATATCCTACCTCAATTCGCCTTTGTAATTTCCGTTCCCTGTCTTGTTTCCTTTACTGTGTAACCCAGTGCCGCAATTTCATCTCTGATCTTGTCAGCAAGTGCAAAATCCTTTGCCTTTCTTGCCTCGGCTCTCTTTGAAACAAGTTTCTTTACTTCTTCGGGAATTTCGTCCTTTGCACCCCTGTTGTATAAAAGTCCCAGTACCCCTGTAAGTGTATCAAAAAGCTTTGCGCCCTCTTCTAGCTGTTCCTTTGAAACACTGCTGTCTGCTGACATTGTGTTTAAGTCACGGACAAGCTCGAATACCGCTGTCAGACCGTCTGCTGTGTTCAGGTCGTCGTCCATTGCGGTGATAAACTGCTTTTTTCTCTTTTCAAAGATTTCCTTTGCATTGTCTGTGATATCTCCGCTTTTTGCCGCAGCAATTGCCCTGTCAAGACCGTCACGGCAGTTGTAAAGTCTTTCAAGGGAAGCCTTGCAGGAGTCAAGGAGTTCTGCCGTGTAGTTCATCGGCATTCTGTAATGAGCCTGAATCATCAGGTAGCGGATTGTTTCATAGCCGTACTTTTCAGCAACGTCCCTTGTAAGGAAAAAGTTGTTTGCAGATTTGGACATCTTCTTGTTGTCGATATTTATGTGACCGTTGTGCATCCAGTAGTTTGCAAAGGTCTTCCCGGTTGCCGCCTCGGACTGTGCAATCTCGTTTTCATGGTGAGGGAAAACAAGGTCTTTACCGCCGCAGTGAATGTCAATGGTGTCGCCTATGCAGTCCTTAGCCATTGCAGAACACTCAATGTGCCAGCCGGGACGTCCCTTGCCCCATGGTGAATCCCAGTGCTGTTCGTCCTCTCCGGCGGATTTCCAGAGAGCAAAGTCCAGCGGGTCTTCCTTGATATCGTTTACCTCAACTCTTGCGCCGGCAATTAAATCGTCCAGCGACTGCTTTGAAAGCTTTCCGTAATCGTTAAACTTTCTTGTGCGGTAGTAAACGTCCCCATGAGTTTCGTATGCGTAGCCTTTTTCAACAAGTGTTTCAATCATGCTGATAATTTTGTCCATGTAAAGGGAAACCTTGGGGTGAACGTCAGCCGGACGGACGTTAAGCCCCTTTGCGTCCTTTTCGTATTCGCCGATATATTTCAGGGCGATATCCTCCGGAGTTGAGTTTTCCTTTTCAGCCTGTTTGATTATCTTGTCGTTTACATCTGTATAATTCTGAATGAATTTAACGTCGTAGCCTCTGAATTCAAGGTAGCGTCTGAAAACGTCGAAAACGCAGATAGGACGTGCGTTTCCTATGTGGATATAGTTGTAAACTGTCGGACCGCAGACATAGATACCCACTTTACCCTCATTTATGGGTTTGAACTCCTCTTTCTGACCGGTCAGTGTATTATATATTTTCATACCTTGGAATCTCCTTTATCATTATTTTTATCCGGACTCTTTATGACCCGATTGATTATTAAAGCTATAATTATTCCTGCAATTGTTTCAAGCATACGCTGAACTGCAAACAGGTAGTGATTTTCTGTGTCGAAATGCGAAAGCACGATACTCAGAAAAACCACACAGGCTATAAATGCGCTTGATTCACGGTTTATCATTACCGTAAGGTAAATCACAGGGGCAATGCAAAGGCTTATCAGCACATAGTAAAGCAGTGAAAAGGGAACGAGGGGCGTAAAGTCTATGATAAGCAGTATCACCACTGCCGCAAGTCCTCCTATGAATGTACCGATACACCTTATAACTCCTTTTTTGACGCTCTCGCTGTTGGTAGCCTGCATACACAGTATAGCCGCAATCATGCTGTAAAAAGGATGTATATCAAAAATCAGTCCCGCAATGGCACACAGGAAAACCGCAATTACGGTTTTCCATATTCTCATGCCGATATGAATTTTAGGCATTCTTTTCATTTTCAAGTTCATCCAGTCTTTTTGTCAGCTTTTCTATCTTTATCTGCATAGAACACATTTCCTGGGCAACAGGGTCTGGAATGTGAATCTGGTCAAGCTCCTTGCATACGGGTACTTTCTGACCCCTGTTTCTGACAACCCTTGCCGGAACTCCGGCGGCTGTGCAGTTATCGGGAATTTCCTCCAGAACTACAGCGTTTGCCGCAATTTTGACATTATTTCCTATCTTGAAAGGTCCTAAAACTTTTGCGCCTGCCCCGACCATTACATTGTCCCCGAGAGTTGGGTGACGCTTGCCCTTGTCTTTTCCCGTACCGCCGAGAGTAACCCCCTGATATATAAGGCAGTTATCGCCTATTTCGGCAGTTTCACCGATAACGACGCCCATTCCGTGGTCGATAAACAGTCCTTTGCCTATCTTTGCTCCGGGGTGTATTTCAATTCCGGTGCGGAATCTTGCAAACTGTGAAATAATTCTTGCTATGGTAAACATTTTATGCTCATAGAACCAGTGCGCTCTGCGGTAGCTGTGAACGGCGTGAAGCCCCGAATAGGTAAGCCATATCTCAAAGGCATTTCTTGCCGCCGGGTCACGTTCCTTTACAAGCGCAATGTCCTCACGAAGTCTTTTAAACAATTTATCACCTTCTTAACATATAAAAAATCCTCCGACCTTGAAATAAGGTCAGAGGCGAAAAATCCGCGGTTCCACTCTGGTTTTAACTCGAAACTCCTTTAACGCAGGATATACGCAGAACAATACTAAAATATACTTCGTTCCTGTCCCGGACTGACAGCCGCACTTCACAGGGGTTTTCTGCACCGCTCACACCTCTCCGGCACTCTCTGAGAGAAAATTTTCCCGGCTACTCTGACTGCTACGTCTTTATCATAAGCTATATAATATATTATACTCAGCCGCCGGGGTTTTGTCAATGATTTATTTTTGGTCGGTGACCGGACAGGACAGTCGGTGACCCGACAGGACATTCCGTTGTTTACGTTAATGATTAATTTTTACATAAGGCTCCACCGGTTAATTTGTAGGGGACGGCGCCCACGACGTCCCGAATAAACACAGTGTTTCCTGTGCGGTCATGCTCCGGGCTGTCGAGGGCGCCAGCCCCTACAGTTTGATTTTAAAGACAAGAAGTAGTTTCATAATTTAAAGAAACACCGCCCAACTCGACCAAAAGTTTGCGGTGTTTCTTTATACTAAAAAATCTTTAGGGAGAACCGCCTTAGTGCAGCACCCTTTTCATTTTTTATTATACCACATAAATTTAAATTGTCAAGTCGTATAAAAGAACAAATTGACAAATTGTGATATGCATGATAAAATGTGTATGTGAAAAGAGTGTTTGCATAAAGGTAAAAGGCGGTTTCTCCCTTACTCAATGGAGGTGATAGCTATGGTTACATACGAAGGACTTTTTTTGTTCATAAGTATCATAATCAGCACTATCTCTCTTTGTTACGTGATTTTCCACGATAACAAAAAATAATTTCTTATAACCAAAAGAAATAACCGCCCCTCTTCCAAAGCCGGCGGTATTTCTTTACAACTATCTTTGGGAGAACCGCCTGTGCAGTCACCCTTTTCACTTTTTATTATATCACATAAATTTAAATTGTCAAGACTTAATCCTTCCTCTTCCGTGAAAACGCCATAGAGATACCCGATATAAAGGGTACTGCAACAGAAAATCCCAGTGATATCAGCAGAGGAGTTTTCCCCAGTGAAACTGTTGAAAAAACAGTCTGGATAACAGGCACATAAACTGCCGCCGCAAGTACTGCAAGTGAAACCAAAACAGCGCCGATAAGCTTCAGATTATCAAAATAGTTTATGCCGAAAATGCCCTTTGTTTCGGACTTGCACTCGAAAACGTGAACCAGCTGGGACATAATAAGAGTAGTCAGCGCACCAGTCCTTGCCGCCGCCAGACCGTACCCCTCTCTTAACAGTACTGTAAAGCAGGCAAGGGTGGACAGACCGATAAGGATACCTCTGAAAATAATCTTGAACATAAGACCATCCGAGAAAAAGCTTTCGTCAGGCTTTCTGGGCGCTTTTTTCATAGCTTCTTTGCCGCATGGCTCCATACCCAACGCAATAGCCGGAAGTCCGTCGGTAACAAGGTTTACAAGGAGGATCTGTGTCGGCAGTAAAACAACAGGAAAACCCATGAGTATGCTTAAAAACATGGTTATTACCTCGCCGATATTGCAGGAAAGCAGATACCGTACAAACTTTCTGATATTGGCATATATTCCCCTGCCCTGCTCGACTGCGTTTACAAGTGTGGCAAAATTGTCGTCAAGTAGTATTACGTCTGCCGCCTGCTTGGTTACGTCTGTTCCGGTAATGCCCATTGAAACGCCAACGTCTGCCGCCTTTACCGCCGGAGCGTCGTTTACGCCATCACCTGTCATGGTAACGATATGACCCTTTCTCTTGTACGCCTTTACAAGCCTTAGTTTATGGGAGGGGTTCACCCTTGCATACACAGTAAATTCGTCAAGCTGCCTGTCAAGTTCGCTGTCGGACATCATGTCAAGTTCTGCACCTGTCACTGCCTTGCCGCCTTTTAAAAGTCCTGCCTGCTTTGCCACTGCAACGGCAGTTTCCTTGTGGTCGCCGGTTATCATGACGGTTTTTATCCGTGCGTTTGCACACTTTCTTATAGCCTCCTTTGCCTCCTCACGGGGCGGGTCCTGCATTGCCGCAAGTCCCAGCAGAACAAGTCCGCCGCTGTTTTCTCTTTTGGCAAGTGCAAGCACTCTCAATGCCCTTGAAGAAAAGGAGCTTATCTGATTTTCAAGCTTTTTTCTAAGCGGCTGGTCAAGAGGTATCTCACCCTCTGACGTCATGACAAATCCGCACTTTTTCAGCAGTATATCCGGCGCACCCTTGATATATTCCGTCTGCGCCCCCGAACCACTCTGCATAGTAACGGACATAAGCTTTGTGGCACTGTCAAAGGGTATCTCCGAAACCTTTACCATGTCACTGGTATTATGCCTTGTAACTCCCCCTTTTGCGGCGGCAATGAGCAGAGCCGCTTCTGTGGGGTTTCCGCTTACAGTCCACTCACCGTTACCAGAAACAGTTCCCCTGTTTCTCATGTTAAGACGGCTTTCAGAGGTAATTTCCGCAGTTGAACAGTAAACCGCACACTTAAAAAGCTCATAGAGGGGCGGTATTGACTTCGGATTCGGCTTTGTGTCCTGATATCGTATCTCACCGCTTATCTTATAGCCGTTTCCGGTAACGTCAAACTCCTTCATATCGCTGAAAATATGCTTTACCGTCATTTTATTTTCGGTTATAGTACCCGTTTTGTCGGAGCAGATAACCGAAGTACACCCCAGCGTTTCAACCGAATGAAGCCTGTTCACAAGTGCTTTCTGTTTTAACATTCTGCTTACTGCCAGTGCAAGAGCAATGGTAACAGTTGCCGGAAGTCCTTCAGGAATAGCAGCGATAGCAATTGTAATACCAGTCATGAGCATATCAAAAACCGGCTCTCCCCTCAGCACCCCTGTGCCGAAAACGATAACACACACAGCAACACATATCAGCGCAACTACCTTTCCAAGCTCCCCAAGCCGTTTCTGCAAAGGAGTTTGTTCACTTTCCGTTTCGTTTATCATGGACGAGATGTTTCCCATCTGGGACTTTTTACCTGTTGCAATGACAAGTCCTGAACCGTTTCCCCCTGTTACAACCGTTCCCGAATAGGCTATGCAGTTACGGTTCAGAGAATTGTCTCTGTCGCTCTCCGAACCGGCAGTTTTCGCCACCGGCTCTGACTCACCTGTCAGCATTGACTCGTCCGCAAAAAGGCTGTTTACACTGATCAGTACGCAGTCTGCCGGAACTCTGTCCCCTGTTTCAAGATATACTATATCGTCCGGTACAAGCTCTGCCGCCGGAATAGTCTTTTTCTTACCGTCACGCAGTACCTTTGCTGTGGGGGCGGTCATGTTTTTCAAGGCTTCAAGGGTCTTTTCCGTGCGGTACTCCTGAATAAAGCCTAATATGGCATTGAGCAGTACTATGAGAATAATGGTAACAGCATCATATATCTCCCCTAAAAACACCGATACCACCGTTGCCGCAAGAAGTATCATGACCATAACGTCCTTGAACTGTCCTGCAAATATTTTCAGCGGTCCGTTTCCCTTTTTGCTCTCTATTACATTTTCACCGTACTGTTCAAGCAGTTTTTCAGCCTGTTTTGATGTCAGTCCTTTCATAATCTCCCTAACTCCTTCAAAGCTTGTTAGTGTTGTCCTTAAAGTTTATGAATGGAACTGAAAAAATATCACTCTTATTTTCTTTTCAGCGAAAAGAAACAAAAGCTTTTTTATGTACTTTCTTTGCAATATATAAGAGAATAATTTAGTTTTTAGCATTAACTTTCTTTGCTTGTCCAAAGAAAGTTACAAAGAAAGGACACCCACTCAATCGCCGTGGGCGGCTTGTGCAGCTAAAGCTGCAAAGAAAGGTTATCTTTTATGTAAAGTCAGCTGGGTTAGTACATACTTGTTCACTCTTGCTTGCAGTCCTTACTTGCTAAAGTTTTTAAAGCGGAAAGAAAACTTTATCTACAAAGTTAATTTAAAGGCAGTTAAAGTTTTCTTTGGCTTTATAATATTAGAACGACTTTAGCTGTAATTATGCAGTATTCAGTTTAGACAACGCAGTTTAGTTAGAAAACAATATTCCAGTGATTTGCAGCTTTAGCTGCACAGCCGCCCACGGCGTTTGAGTGGGTGCCCTTTCTTTGGTACTTTCTTTGGGCACGCAAAGAAAGTACATATACTAAAACTGAATTTGAATCCTTTGGGCAAGCAAAGAAATGAACCAAACCCACCTCCTTGTAAAGGTAAAAATAGCAACGGGCGACCAGTGGCCGCCCGAAAAATTCATATAAAATTATTCATTTTCGTATTCCGATTTTTTCTCCCATTTTAACAATGGTTTCAAAGCCGTCTGCGGTATTTTTCAGAATGTCCTCGTCAGGGATAACCATGTCCTCCTTAAAGAGCAGAACAACGGTCGAACCGCCGAACTCAAACATACCCTTTTCGTCACCACGTCTTATCTCCCCTGCGCCGTCATGGTTTACTATCCTGCCCACCATCATTGCGCCCACTTCCGTCTGCACCACATCTCCGAAATTTTCAGTATGCAGAACGGTTATCTCACGGGTGTTTTCCTTATACACGTCCGCAGTTTCCAGCGCAACAGGATTTACTGTGTGATAACAGCCCTTAATGTGCCTGTTTGCGGACTTTCTTCCGTTGTCAATGTAGATATAGCGGTGATAATCGTCAACCTCAAGGCGGAATATCATACACCAGCCACCGCTGTACTTTTCAGCAAGCTTTCTGCATTTAAGCAGTGAACCAACGCTGTAAAAGGAATTTTTGATACTGAAAATACTCTGCTGATTTATCCTGTATATACTAAGCTTTGAGTCGCAGGGACTTATGAGGTGCTCCGGAGTCATGTCAACAGGGCGGCATTCCTTTCTGATTTTTCTTGTGAAAAACTCGTTATATGAACGGTAAGCCGCCGGTTCATATTCGGTCATGTCAATTCCGGCATTTTTTATAAAGGGTACTATCATAAACTGCGACGCTGCACTGTCGCAGAACTTTCCGGCAATCTCTGACAAAAACGGCGCAGTCAGTGGTTTCAGCGCAATTCTGCCCGGAACAGTACCGTAAAGCATATTCAGCAGTGTCTGCTGGCTGTCCTTTTTTGTGATTATTTTACCGGTTCTGTCTTTATATTTCTTAATCATTTTGAACTCTTCACCTTATAAATCAGCCATATCAGTTCAAGTGTTCCCACTCCGATAAATGCAAGCATTGTCCTCATTTTCGGTTTTTTCAGCTTGAAGCGTGTTATAAACGCAATACCTATGGCAAGGAGCAGAAATGCGTAAATATCGGGGAACAGCACTCCCATGTCTTTTCTGAAACTGTAAAACAGCGGAAGAATCAGCGCCACGCTTGTGACAGGCAGTCCCTCATATTCATGCCTTACCTCGTTTGTCTTAGCCTGTCTTGACTCCTCCATAACGTTGAAGTATGCAAGACGTATCACAGCGGCAAGAGTAAAGAAAATCATAACAACAATGTGGTAAATCTCCCTCATGCCTATTGCGTAGCCTATCGCCGCCGGAAGAAATCCGAAACAGATAAGGTCGCAGAGAGAGTCTATCTGAATGCCGAACCTTTTTTCGTCGTCAGTCCTTTTGCGTGTTCTTGCAACCTTTCCGTCAAACATATCGCAAAGTCCGGATATCATAAGAGCAACCACAGCAAAAGTTATATGCTTTCCGCCCATGGCAAGATATATTCCCGCAAGGGACGATGCAAGACCGATATATGTAAGTATAACCGTATAATTATAAAACCCTATCATGTATTTCTCCTTGTATATTTAAAAGGCAACGCCCTCCGGCATTAACCTGAAATTTCAGTCAATAAAATATATAATAATATTATAGCAGAAAATCCGCCATAATTCAAGCTTTGATTTAAGGAAATACCGCATAATTATTGTCGTACAGATGCGCAGTCAGATTTTCCGGCAGATTGCATAAAAAGCTCGCAGGCATACTGGCGTATGTCAAGAGGTTTTTGTGTGATATGACGGAAAATCTGCAAGCAGATGTGCGGCAAAGGCGTCAGCCGTTAATTGTGCGGTATTGCCTTAATTTATGTTTGCAAATAAATTTTTGAAAAATAAATATTTGTAGGGGACGGCGCCCATGACAACCCGGTGCGTGACCGCACTGGACATTTCGTTCCTCACGTTGACTGTTGATTTTGGTATATAGCTCGACCATTTACCATAACGAAGAATCACGGAACGTCGAGGGCGCCGTCCCCTACAGATTAAATGGTCGTGCCAAAAAGAAACGATTACCATAAAACCAACAACGAATTGTCCCGTCCGGTCACGGACTGTCCTGTCCGGTCACGGACTATTTATGATATCTGCCGTTTGCGTTTATCTGAAAGCCTCTGTAAATCTGTTCTGCAAGCATTACTCTTGCAAGCTGGTGGGGGAAAGTCATCTCCGACATTGAAAGCCTGAAATCCGCCGCACTCTTCACCTCGTCTGACAAACCAAAGGAACTGCCTATGACAAAAGTCACCCAGCTTCCCCCTTCAGCCGCCGCATTGTCAAGCTTTTTTGCAAATTCAGTACTTGAAAGCTGTTTGCCCTCAATGCACATTGCGGCAATATAGCCCTTACATTCCTTTAAAATCGACTTGCCCTCTGTTTCAAGGGCTTTCTGTATCTCCTTTTGTGAAGGACTGTCCGGCAGCTTTGATTCGTTTATTTCGCAAAGCTGAAAATTGCAGAAACGTTTCAGTCTTTTTGAGTACTCTGAAAAAGCGTCACGCAGATACTGCTCTTTCAGATTTCCCACAGCCACAATCTTCACGTTTATCATCAGAATACCACCATTTCTCCCCTGGTTTCAACAGGCGCTACCTGCAATATGTAATCAACATTGCGCTTAAACGCCGCAAGCCTTTGCAGAACTGTTATTTCCGCAGTCTGAGGAGTGTTGTTCTCCTGACTTAAATGCCCCAATATCAGCCGTGTCGTACCGCTTTTCAGAAGCTTTTCCGCCTGTGCCGCACAGCAGCTGTTTGAAAGATGCCCGTTATCTGAAAGTATACGCTCTTTAAGGTAATACGGATATGGACCGTTTTTCAGCATTTCGGGGTCATAGTTTGATTCCAGCAGAACAAGGTCACAGCCGCATATATTTTCGTCAACTGTTTCAGTAACACAGCCTAAGTCAGTGCAGACCGCACATTTTCTGCCGTCCTCAAATTCAACATGATAGCCGCAGCTTCTGACAGTATCATGGGGAGTGTCAAAGCACTTTACCTCCATACCTGCAATAGCCGCCGGACAATCAAGCTCGTATATTTCTGAACAGGGTGCTATCATGTCCTTTTTTACAAGCTCACTTAAAGTTTCCCGCTGTCCGAAAACGGGTATTCCGGTTTTTGCTGTCAGGGTTTTCAGTCCACTTACATGGTCACTGTGGGAATGGGTTATAAAAACTCCCCTTACTGCTTTAATGTCTATGCTGTTGTCACTTAAAGCAGTACACAGCCTTTTGAAAGACACTCCTGCATCTATAAGTATTCCCTCAGACGGATTTCCTAAAAACGAGGAATTTCCCTTGCTGGAACTGAAAAGCGGATAAATCCTTGCCATCGTTTAATTCCTTTCTATGGTTTTTCTTTGCCGGCACAAAGAAACAAATGCCTTTTTTCGCCTTTACAAGGCGGTGGGTTATGTTCATTTCTTTGCTTGCACAAAGAAACGAACCAAAGAAATGCACCGGCTGCCGCCGGACTGCCATGCCGCACGGTGGCGGCAAAGACAGGTTATCTTGTAAGTATAAGACAGCTGGGGCGGTACATACTTGTTCACTCTTGCTTGCAAACCTTACTCGCTAACGCTTTTAAAGCGGAAAGAAAACATTAACTACATAGCAATTTTAAAGGCAGTTAAAGTTTTCTTTGGCTTTATTAGAGTAGAACGACTTTAACTGCAATTATGGTGTAGTCAGTTTAGACAAAGCAGTTTAGTTTACTAACAATTTTGCAGTGATTTGCAGCTCCCGCTGCACAGCCGCCCACGGCGCATGAGTGGGTGCATTTCTTTGTTACTTTCTTTGTGCAAGCAAAGAAAGTAAATCACCTTTTGAAATAAAAAATTAAGGGACAGACATTTCTGTCTGCCCGTAAATATCCTTATAATGCCTTTTTGACAGACGCACCCGGAAAGCTTTTTTTCACTATGTCCGCACCTATCATCTGCAGTTTTTTGTCAAGGTTGTCATAACCTCTTTCGATGTGGTGTATGTCCTCGACTTCGGTCACTCCGGCAGCAGCAAGTCCGGCTATGATAAGCGCCGCACCGGCTCTCAGGTCACACGCCTTTACCGGCGCACCCTGAAGATGACCAGTACCCTCAATAACTGCAACTTTACCGTCCACAGAAATATCAGCGCCCATTCTTCTGAGCTCGTCAACATATCTGAAACGCTGTTCCCATACGCCCTCGGTAATAATGCTGGTACCCTCTGCAAGAGTCAGCAAAGTTGCCATCTGGGGCTGCATATCTGTCGGGAATCCGGGGTGCGGCATGGTCTTGATGTTGGTCTTTACCAGAGGACCGTCCACCCACACTCTTACGCTGTCGTCAAATTCCTCGATATTCACGCCGATTTTTTCAAGCTTGTTTGTTATGGATTCAAGGTGCTTGGGGATAACGTTTTTGACAAGTACGTCACCGCCTGTTGCCGCAGCTGCCACCATAAATGTTCCGGCTTCTATCTGGTCTGGGATAACAGAATAAGTCGTACCTCTCAGATAGTCAACGCCTCTTATCTTGATAACATCTGTTCCGGCGCCCATTATATCAGCACCCATTGAGTTTAAAAAGTTTGCAAGGTCAACGATATGTGGTTCTTTTGCGGCATTTTCAATAATGCTAAGTCCCTTTGCCTTTACTGCCGCAAGCATTGCGTTCATTGTTGCGCCAACAGAAACAACGTCAAGATATATCTGGTTTCCTTTGAGATTGTCAGCTGTAACATCAACCATTCCGTGGTCAATGTTGCACTTTGCCCCCAGCGCATTAAACGCCTTGATATGCTGGTCGATAGGTCTGTCACCCAGCGGACAGCCGCCCGGCATTGAAACTCTCGCCTTTTTGAATTTACCAAGCAGTGCGCCTATAAAGTAATAGGACGCTCTCATTTTTCTTGCACTTTCATAAGGTACGCAGTAGTTCATGATAGTTGTAGGGTCAATTCTGAAAGTATTTCTTGCAATGGTCTGAACATTTGCGCCCATTTCATAAAGTATACGCAGACTTATTGAAACGTCACTGATATCAGGGACGTTTTCTATTATACAGGGTTCATCGGACAGTATAACGGCCGGGATAATGCCAACAGCTGCGTTTTTAGCACCGCTTATCTCAACCTCGCCATGCAGACGGCGTCCGCCCTTAACAACAAATTTTTCCAAAGTTTTCTCTCCTTGAGATATTTCCTGTATGTACACAGCAGAAACATCTTTTTTCTTTTTTCTCACCTATATTTAGTATAGTCTTTTCAGGTGAAATTATCCTTGTTTTTTATTGTTATTGCAGATAATTTTTTAAAATTTTATTCATAGTCGCTCAGATAGAACTTAACATCTTCACCGTCATATTTTTCAACGGAAACCTTTTCAATAACAACGTCCTTTTCCGGCTTGTCGTTTGCACCTGTTGCCACGCCCTGAATATCAAAAATTATGTCAAGACCGTCAAATACCTGACCGAATATAGTATAGCTTCCGTCAAGCCACGGTGCTCCGCCAAGCTCACTGTAAAGCTTCTTTGTGTTGTCAGTCATTGAAATGCCGTAATAAGTTGTAAGGTCACTGAGAGTTGCCTCGTCGTATTTTTCGCCGGTTACGATATAGAACTGGCTGCCGTTTGTAGCAGTACTTCCGCTGTTTGCGTATGCAACTGCGCCGGCAACGTGAGTTAAGTCAGGAGATGTGCCTCCGTCAAACTTGTCGCCCCATTTTGACTCGCCGCCTGTACCGTTTCCGAGAGGGTCGCCGCCCTGAATCATAAAGTTATTGATAACTCTGTGGAAGATAAGACCGTCATAATAGCCGTCCTTTGCAAGACTTGTGAAATTCTCAACGCCCTTTTCAGCCTGTTCCGGGAAAAGCTTGATTTTAACGTCACCGTAGTCCTTGATAGTCATAACGATGATATCCTCTCCCTTTTCCGGAGGAGTGAAGTTCACAACATCTCCGGCTGCCGCAGGAGTTTCAGATTTACTGCTTTCTGATTCGCTGCTTTCCGAACCGGATGTTTTGGCAGAAGATGAATTTTCCTCATCGCCGCAGCCTGTGAATACAGTTGTAAGCATTGCAATGCTCATAGCAAGTGCCGCAAGCTTTCTGAATTTTAACATATATAAACACCTCTGAATAATTCTTTATAACTTTACCATTATACCCTAATTATAAGAATTTGTAAAGTATATCGGACATTCCCGTAAAATTATTAGGATATTTTCAACTGATTACACAATATTTTTCCGCACATTAACAGCTATTTCACCAAAACAAATGTTTGCATACAACAATTTCAAAATATATTTTTACACAAATAAAAACTCCGCATTCACATTGAACACGGAGTTTTATTGATTCAGTTATTACCGCATTACCAGCGGCTGACACATTAGGTTATAGTGCACCCAGTTTTGACTGAGGAATCATCATAGCAACATAGTTCATGATAATAGAACTGTCTGATGTATCAATGACACTGTCTCTTACACAGTCAGCATTAGCCATCTGAACCTCATCAAGCGGGTATTGCACATTGTTAAGAAGATAAAGATTAATCTTTACAACGTCTGATACGCTTACATCACCGTCAAGGTTTATATCGCCGTACATTGTAACAAGATCAGGATCAATTGTTATTTCAGTTGAATTGCTTGTTGTTGTTACAATAGTTACAGTACCGTCTGCATTTGTTGTAGTTGTTACTGTTGTTGAAACAACAGGGTCAGAAACTGTTGTAGCTGTTGTATTAGTTTCAGTATCGGAAACTGTTGTAACTGTTGTTTCTGTTTCAGTAGTAGTTGTTGTTACAGCAGTTGTTTCGATAGTTGTAACAACCGGTGCTGCAAAGTAAAGCTTAACATCAGGACTGAATGAATAGTCATCGTATGTCTTTCCGTCCTTTTCATACCATACGTTAAACGACAGGAAGTCATAGCTTATATTGTCCGTGACTTCCTGGTCAAAGACTACTTTAATCGGCGAATTATCCGACTTGAAGTCATATTTGGTATATGCCCACTTTGTACCTTCTTCAGCTGTTTCATCAATAAGATTGTAGCTTACAGCACCGTTACCGTCGCCGTGAGTACCTGTCATACTGAATTCAACACCAACAAGCTTGTTGCCCTTGTAAGGTGAAAGGTCGAATTTCATAGTTGGTCTGTGAATATCCTCTTTTTCGTTATCCTCTGTGCCTACAACAGCTGTAACTCTTTCTTCATAGCTTGTATCAAAAACGTGTGTTGTTGTAGTTGTGATAAGCTCTGCGCCGTCGAAATAGAGTACTACTTCATCAGCAAGAGAAAGAGTATCAATTTTTGATTTCGGATATGTCCAGCTAATTGAGAATGTCATTGTCTGACCGTCGTACATGATTTGTGTCGGGTCAACAGATTTTTCATTATCAGCGTCAAAGGTGTACTTTGTCAGCTGACCGTTGTTTGCGCCCTCGAATGGTGCCTCAATGCCTTTCCATACGCCGCCCCATGTTGTTTTATCGCTGTAAACGATCATACCAATCATAACGCCGCCGTTACCATTATATGTATCTCCCTCAACTGTAAAACCGACGCCTGTGATAAGTCTGCCTACATAAGGTGAAAGGTCGATATACTTTTGACCTTTTTCATTTGTCTTGAGAGCAACTTTCTGTGAATTACCCTCCTCAGGAGTTGATGTTACCTCCGGAGTTGTAACGCCTGTTGAGTACTGTTTTGCAAGGTCTGCATATAAAGCGTCAAGGGCAGAGATGTTCCATGTTCTGGAAGTTCTGTTGAAAAACTTCATATCACCGCTGTTGCCGCTGTCCCAGAGAACAGGGCAGATACCTCTTTTAAGCGCACCCTCTGCAACTGCCTTGAGGTATGCAACGATACTTGACTGATCCTTGCCGTCTGAAGCTTCTGTCAGAACGCCGTATTCACCGATAATAACAGGTGTACCTGCGTCAACGAATCTTGATTTGATACGGTCAAAGTCTGCGTCAAGAGCCTGCTGGTCGGAAGATGTACCCCATGTTGTTGTATAACCCCATGTTGAATCAGGTGTTGCAACACAGAATGATGACGGATAATAGTAGTGGATAGATACAATACATCTGTTTGCAGGGTCTGTAGGTACTGTAAATCTGTTGTCACAGGTATTCAGTGTATCAGTGTTGTAGCCTGCGATAAGCAGATGACGCTTTTCATTGTTTGAGCCTGACGCTCTTATAGTGTCAACAAAAAGCTGATTGAGTTTGTTGAGTGTTGTATAATTCTCTGATGAAGGAGTGTTATATCCGCTGAATGTTACCTCGTTCATTGATTCGAAAATGAGATAATCGGAATAATCCTTGAAGTTGTCAGCAATCTGCTGCCAGATTTTCTGATACTTTGCAGAAGTGTTTGCATAGTCGTTCTGTGCATTTCTGATCCAGCCGCCGTTTTCTCCGCCGTCGTGGTGAAGGTTGAGAACAACGTAAAGTCCCTCGTTGATGCAGTAATCAACAACCTGCTGAACTCTGCTCATAAATGCAGAATCAATATTGTTTGAGGAATCAATGCAGTTCATCCAGGTTACAGGAATACGAATAGTCTTGAAACCCTCTGCCTTGACTGACTGAATAAGTTCCTTTGTAACAGTCGGGTTGCCCCATGCTGTTTCAACTGATGACGGGCTCAGAGTCTGTCCGGAATAATAGGAATCGAAAGTGTTACCCAGGTTCCAGCCAAGACCCATGTCGCTTACAACTTCCTGCGAGGTCATGTCACGCATTGCACCGACAGCGTTAACAATTTCTGCCGGTTCTGTTGAGTTAACAACAAAAACTGCGCACATAGCCATTGCAGCAAGCACTGAAATTGCTTTTTTCAATAGCTTCATTTTTATCAATCTCCCATAAAAAATTTCAATAACGTACAATTATTGTTATAACAATAATAACATATCAGGCTGGAAAAGTCAATATAAAATGTATGCTTTAACCAAATATCGAAACCAAAATTTATTTGTTTCAATTAGACATTTTGCACAATTTACTGATACTGCACTGAACGCATTGAACTTATTTTAAGGTAGGAAATCTGCGGAAATGCCTCGGTATATTGTGTCCACTCATCTTCAATCTGCTGTCTGTCATACTCGGCTGAACTTTCATTTTCGTCCATATATAACATATACTCATTAGCTGACGTGAAACCGAAATATTTTTTCAGCAGCAGATACTCGTTTTTTTCGTACTCGTCTGGCTGATAGTCTGACAATGATTCGTCCGGATAGTCGATATAGCGCATTTCAAATGCCTTTTCAATATCACTGTAGCAGTCATAATTGCCGTCAAGGTAAGTGTCAATATAGTCATCGGCACTGCGTGAATTTCTCATGTCAGTCATAAACTGCTCAAAGCTGTAAAGACTGGCATTGCCCTCGCTTTCACTGTATATTTTCTCCGCTTTGTCAGAATACTGTGACGGTATCACATAATATTTGCTGTCAAAATACATAACATAACATTGATTTTCCTCGTAATAATACGGCGATGCATATTTCAGAAGTTCCAGAGTCTGTTCAAAGGTGAGAGAGCGTGAAAGACTATCCATAGTACTTGTATAGCCAAAGGACGCTGTTATATTTTCCCTGTTAAAGCTTTTGTAACCCTCCGGAGGATAGAGAATACTTTGGCTTACTCCGTAATATTCATCATAAGATAACTGCTTGTATCCCTCATGGGTTCGCATAAAATCAAGGGTTCTGTCAAAGCACTCCCTTATCGGATAATATCCAACCCAGTAAACCACCTTTGAAGTCAGGAACTCTTCTTCTGTGGTTTCAAGGTAATCCTGTTTATAGCACTCCTTAAACTCCTTTGCCTCCTCCTTGCTCAGCGGAATTTCAGCAGAAGATATATAACTTTCCAGCAATGAATACTCCAGAACATAACTTTTCTTTACTGTATTATTGTTTATATGTTCAGTACGGCAGATATTATCCATCATTTCTTCTGCTCTGTATTCGGCAAGTTCTTCCGTGGAATCAAGAATGAAAAGCTGTTTTAACTGTTCAAAGCTCAGCATATAACTTCTCGTTGTAGTACCGCCGGTTTTCAGATGAAATTTAAAGGTCACGTTATATACAGGATATTCATACATATCAACATAATCATATTCCGACGTATAATATGTATCATTGAATATTCCGTTATCATAAGTATATTCGTCATATACCTTGCTGTTATACGTTTTAATAGCCTGTTTCTGGACGTCGATAACTCTTTCGATAACCTCTTTTTCCTTGTATTCAATATATTTTCCTTTGACGTAGTCATCATAGTAACCGCAATAAGCTCCATAGTATGAACTGTTATACTGCATTACATTATCAATACCGCCGTAGTTCACCTCAACACTGCTTACACGAGAGGGCGAATAGGTTTTGTCCTGAACGCCGAAACCGTGAGTGCCTGTGGCGGTTACGCAGAGAATGAGTATTCCCGCCATGGTAACGCCGTACCTTATCAGGGACTTATGTATTCTCTTAAAGCCCCGGTTTGTTATTACCTCGAAAATCATATATATGATAAGTGAGAATATTATAGTAGGAAATACTGTGGAGAAGTCATATCTTGCAAAAAGGCTTATTGCCATTGTGATAACGGTTATGAGAATGTAGTAAAGCACCTTGAAAGCGTAGGGCTTTGAAACGTCCTCGGCTTTTCTCCTGTGGTAGAGGAACATGGTCAGTGCGAAGTAAAGAACCATGAACAGCAGGAAAACAGCCACCCATTTTCCGTATGTTGCGCCGTTTATACAGAAAATGTCAGAATTATAAATATTTTCTTCCTGTGTTTCCAGTACATAGAACATATATATTACTGCACCTATAGGACTTGTATATCCCAGCATAGGCACAACAGTTTCAAAAATCGGAACGCCGTAGAGGTTTGCAAAGAACATTGCGGCAACAACGCCTATTCCTCCCGGAATAAGACCGTTTATCATGAAAATGTTCATGATACTTTCAAAGAGAGTACCGCAGCAGCACAGCACCAGTACTGACAGTGTGTAAAGCATTGTCATAACAAGCAGTCCGGCAAATTCACCCTGCCAGATAAGCGGCATTATGGACTTTTCCTCGCCGAAAAGCTCATTCATAGCCGGAATACATATTATTCCGCCTAATATAATGAAATTAAAAATTATACAGCCGATGATGTAAGGAACTATGTAAACTGCAATTCCCGAAAGAAAATCGCTTAAAAACCTGTGCTTTTTCTTTATTGGCAGTGAGTAAATCATGTCTACCTGTGATTTTTTGTAAAGGTAACTGAAGTTTGACACCGCAACGAATATTCCGCACAGTACGGCGGCGGCTAAGCAGAAAACTGATATCAGCATAAACGCTGCGCCGGAAACCCCGATTTCACCCTCATTTGCGGCAGCCACCAGAAAAATTGTTCCCAGCAGCGGCAGTCCCAGAAGCTGTAAAACGGATATGAAAACAAGTATTTTGCGGCTGTTTTTTATGGACAGAATGAAGTTTTTCAGGAATCTTGTATCACTTTTCGATTTCAATGGCGTTAAAGTCATAGCCGAGCGCCTCCATTTCATAAATAAATATTTCCTCAAGGGAGAGTGGGAGAATGTCAAGTACTATCGGATTTTTCGGTTCAAGCTTTTTGCGTATATCCTCAACGTCACCCTTTGCAATAAGGTGATATACGCTCTGGTTTTTCTCAAAATGCAGAAGTTCGATACCAGTACCCGAAAGCTCTTCCTTTGAGTAGGACTGCGGCATTGAGGCGTCAGCCGCCTTGAACACTGCCTGTATCTTATGGATATTTCCCTTTACACTGTCAAGTTCCCGTGAAAATACGATATTTCCCTGATGGAGAAGTGCAACTCTGTCGCAGACTTCGTTTATCTCCTTTAAATTGTGGGAGGAAATAACCGTTGTAAGCTGTCTGTCTATCATTGCGTCAACTAACATTCTCTTGACGATTATTCTCATAGTCGGGTCAAGACCGTCAAAAGCCTCGTCCAGCAGGAGGTAGTCAGTCTGGCAGGCAAGGGCGGTTATAACTATTGCCTGACGTTTCATGCCCTTTGAAAAGGTACTCATTTTCTTTTTCAGCGGCAGGTTTATGGTAGAACGCAGTTTTTCAAAAAGTTCCTCTGAAAATTTGGGGTAAAAGCTTTTGTAGTAGTTTTTCAGTTCTTCAAGTGTATAGGAAGTAAACTGTATCGTTTCGTCGTTTATGAAAAAGATTCTTTCCTTTATTGCCGGATTGTCGTACACCTTTTCGCCGTCAGTGCAGACTTCCCCTTCCTCCGGTGAGTAAATTCCCGAAATAAGGCGGAGTATAGTGGATTTTCCGGCACCGTTTGAGCCTAAAAGCCCGAATGCAGTCCCCTTTGGAATGGTAAGGTCGATTTTGTCAAGCACCTTGAATTCGTCAAACTGCTTTGTAACACCTTTCAGTTCAATCATTTGTTAACCCCTCTATTCTTTCTTTAAGTTCGTCCTTTGAAATTCCGATTTTCAGCGCCTCTTTAACTTTTTCGTCAAAGTCGGAGAGAATGTAGTCCTTGACAGACGAGTCCCCTACTTTCGCAACAAAGCTTCCACGCCCTGAAACGGAATATATAATTTTGTTTCTCTCAAGCTCCTGATACGCTTTTGCAACCGTATTGGGATTTACACCCAGTTCCTTTGCAAGACTGCGTACACTGGGCAGCTGGTCATTTTCCTTCAGAACTCCCTTGATTATCAGCTCAACTGTCTTTTTATAAAGCTGTTCATATATCGGCGTTCTGCTCTGCAAATCAAGATCAAACAAAATACCGCCTCCTTCTCAATAGTGTACCGTATCAACTAATACAGTTAGTATACACCTTTTTTTATTTTTTGTCAAGAGGGTAAAACAAAAAGCACTCTGTTTTCACAAAGTGCTTATATTGACTTATTTCGTAGATTAATGTGATTAAGAATATAAAAAAATAAACCGCCCCAGCGACCAACTGAACGGTTTATTTAACAATTCATGAGGGAGCGACCGTCTATCGGTATGCTCCTTTTTTATTATTATACACCACTGTACTTTTTATGTCAAGCTTTATATTGACACATTTTGCTGAATAATGTATAATCTACTATGGGCATACCTAAAACGGTAGGCGGTTAATCCTACTCCCGGAAGGGAGTGATTTGCTATGACATGGAATGATTTCCTTACTCTGGCACTTGTTGTCTGCAATATCATTCAGATATTTCAAAACGGCAATAAAAGAAAATAACCGCCATACTCTCACATAGGCGGTTATCAATAATATAACTGTTCTAATCGGGAGCGACCGTCTATCGGTATGCCCCTTTTTTATTATTATACACCACTGTACTTTTTATGTCAAGCTTTATATTGACACATTTTGCTGAATAATGTATAATCTACTATGGGCATACCTTGAACGGTAGGCGGTTAATCCTGCTGAACAGCCCGTCCCCTCTGTCAGCTTTCGCTGACATCTCCCCACACTGTGGGGAGTCACCCGGGAGGGAGTGATTGCTATGACCTGGAATGATTTTATTCAGTTCCTCATTGCATTATCTAATGTTCTGCTTGTTTATAAAGCATTCAGCAACAATGATAAAAGGAAATAACCGTCCTGCGTGCAAATAGGACGGTTATTTAACTCTGATTTCAAAATCGGGAGCGACCGTCTATCGGTATGCCCCTTTTTTATTATTATACACCCTTGATTTATTTATGTCAATATCTGAAGTGAATTTTTCAGTACGGTATCTCAAAAGAGGTCATTTCCGTACTGTCCTTTGTGCGGAACTTCACAGCAACGCTGCTTTCCTGCCATGTAATACTGAAATTCTCACCGGTATATACAGTATTTCCGTCAGCGTCGATTTCTTCAGTATAGTCCTCGGAAAATGGCAGAGTTCCTACTGGTACTTCAAGAGAGCCGACATTTTCAAATCCTGAAAATTCACTGCCGCCTCCGCCCGGATACGCCCAGTAAAAGTCAACCGCACCCTCGCTGCCGAATGAATACTGATTTATAAATAGCGTTTTATAATTACTCATATCACTTGCCGGATAATATCTGAACAATTCTCCGTCAGTTCTCAGATTTACTCCGCTGCTGTATGACAGGAATGACCTTAATTTGACTGTTTTTCCTGAATATTCCTTATCTGTTCTTAAAACATGCAGAAAACTTCCGCCCATACAGCTTACCGGCTGATAATGACTGTAAGTTAAATCTATATAATTGCCAAATACAGAAGTGTTCATAACAGCCATATTCATAATATTGTGAGTTGAACCGATAATATCAGTGCCCATCCAGATATAAACTGACTCTTTATCAAAGTTCATACTGGATTTGATAAAGCTTCCTGCTTCTGCCATACCGTCCTCTGTCAGACACTCCCTTAAATATGCGTCAAGTCCTTCGGCGGAGTTTACCCATACACCCTCTTTGGTAAATACTTCATTTATCTGTTTGCCGGTTACCTCTGAAAGCATACCAAGGTCATATTCTGTATTTAAAGCAGAAATATTCTTTTCCCATGATTTACTGTGAACAGCTTTTTCACCGTTATAGCCGCTTTTGGGTACAGCAACCTGAGTTATCATCAGACTTTCATTTACCCAGCCGTCAATAAAAATATTATCATATCTGATTTCAATTGTTTCCCCGTTGCTGAAAACGCCGGAAACTTCTGTCTCCCAGTCATCTCTTGAATTCTGAGCATACAGGTCAAGAATCAGCACGTTCTCACTGAAAAACTCCTCGTCATAAGTCTTTTCAAGAGAGCGTACAACCGGACTGCGGAATCTCTGTGTAAGATAGCTGTCAAGTTCCTCGGCAGAGGTCACAACTGCGGTTTTGTTTTCTTTCATTGCGTCGTCCCATGCCGTCTGGTATGCCGCATTTGTCATATCAGTCCTTACGGTATATTCAGGCTGATTCTGAATTATTCTCCTTTTCATGGAAACTGCGTCAAATACATTCACTCTGCCGTCGCCGTTTAAATCGGCAGCAAGCAGCTGCAAACCTGTAAAACTCTCACTGCCGGACAGATATTTCTGTAACACAGCAGAATCTGACAAGCTTACTTTACCGTCAGAATTTATGTCACCCGGAGTATAATCGGGGGTTTCGTCAGTTACAGTAACATTAAATGAAGCATTCAGATTGCCCTGAATATTTCCTTCCAGTGGCTGAATAATGTATGTAACAGTTATCATATACTCTCCCGGTACTGCCGGATTGAAATTTCCTGTGTAAACAGAAAATGATTCAGGATAATCAGCCGGGTCTACACCATAAAAACTTTCTGCTATGTAAGAACCGTGAATTGCAGTCATGGCGTGAACGGTAAGTCCGGTGAGGTCAAGTTCTTCATAAAGCTTGTATTCGGTTTTGACCGGAAGTGTGTCAATTGCAATGTTTACCGAATGGTAATTTCCCTCATATCCATACGGATAAGTTGTTGTTACCGGTTCTGTTTCAGCCGGCACTGTGGTTACTAAAGGCTCTTCTTCCGTTGTTAATTCAGATGCAAGGGAAATTGCATCGGTTTCAGCTGGTGAAACTGATGCTGCTGACAAAAATGCAAGTATGCCGCCAAGCATTATTCCTACAAATTTTTTCATATACAATCCTCCTCTTTTTTATATCAGAGATTACCTCTTACTTATATAGAGTGGAGTTTTTTCGATTTTGTCTACACTTTTTTGAAAAAATTTTCTCATTCCTTTTTCATGGTAAAAAGAAATAGCCGCCCCAGTTCCACATAAGGCGACTATTATTTAGTTAACCATTTACGATAGCGACCGTCTATCGGTATGCCCCTTTTTTATTATTATACACCACTGATCTTTTTATGTCAAGCTTTATATTGACACATTTTGCAGAATAATGTATAATTTCATTATGGGCATACCTTAAACGGTAGGCGGTTAATCCTACTCCCGGAAGGGAGTGATTTGCATGGATAATTATGTAACATGGAACGATCTGATTCAGTTAGGCATCTGGCTTACTTCAATCATCTCACTAATGTATGTATTTTTTCATGATAAAAAGAAATAACCGCCCGTAGCGACCAAACTAAGGCGGTTACTTTTATAAACCTTTTTAGTCGGGAGCGACCGTCTATCGGTATGCCCCTTTTTTATTATTATACACCCTGACTTAAAATATGTCAACTATGATTCTTTGATTTTTTTACTGCTTAATTTATCCCAGATTTTTGAAACAATAAGCAAATCTATCAGCGAATACACAAGCAGGTAAGCAGAAGTCAGAACAAGCCTGCCGGAATACAGCGAAATAATTTCCGCGGGAATACCGCTTTCCGGCGCTGACGCTGAAAATGTACTTATATCCGGATAAGACATCATCATATAAACGCTGATAATTGCGGAAACTGCAAAGGGTACAAGCACTGTAAAAGTGAAAATAAACGGTTTTGAAAACTTTCCTCCGCTTTCGCAGTCTGCCATAAGCAGACGGTACATAAGGCACAGCACAAGGGGTGTAAAACACAGGTAAACGCTTGAAAACTCAATTTTTTCATATATGAACCAGTGCGCCCACTGTGCAAACAGGCTTGCGGCAGTCATTGCCGCCGCAGCCCCTGCCCTGCTTTTTATACTAAGTGACGCCATCACTCATCGTCCTCAGCCGGTTCTTCGTTTTCCGCAGCCTGACTTTCAGCTTCTTCTGCCTCGGAATTCTTTAAGTCCTCAGCAATTTCCTCTTCTGTCGGCTGTTCCACTGTCTCAACCTCTGCCTCTTCGTCATGCTCGGCTCTTGTGAACGAAACCACCTTGTTTTCGTCAGTAACCTTCATAACTCTGACGCCTGTTGCGTATCTTCCCATTATCCTTACATCAGCACAGCGGATTCTGATAATAACACCGTCGGAGGAAATCAGAATAATATCGTCTGTTTCGTCAACTACCTTGATTCCGCAGATATATCCCTTGTCCTCGCCGACCTTGTAGTTTTTCAGACCGTAGCCGCCTCTGTTTTGAACCTTGTATGCTGAAAGGTCAGTTCTCTTGCCGTAGCCCTTTTCGGAAACTGTCAGCAGTGACGCTCCCTCTCTCACTCTCGCCATGGAAACGACATAGTCGCCCTCTCTCAGCCTGATAGCCTTTACGCCGTGGGCAGAACGTGACATTGCTCTTACATTCTGCTCCTCAAGGCGGATAACCATTCCCTCGTGAGTTGCAACAAAAAGCTGTGCGCTGCCGTCAGTCATTCTTACTCCGGCAATCTCGTCGCCCTCGTCAAGACCAATAGCGATAAGTCCGTTCTTTCTTACGTTCTTGTACGCAGAAAGGGCGGTTCTCTTTATCTTGCCGTTTTTGGTGACAATATTGATATACTTGCCCTCGTCAAAATCGGAAGTCTTTATCATAGCGGCAATCTTCTCGTTTTCGCCCAGCGGCAAAAGATTTACTGCATTAACACCCCTTGACGCCTTTGAACCCTCCGGCACTTCATAGCATTTCAGCTTGTACATGATACCCTTGTTTGTGATAAACAGGATATTGTCGTGTGAGGACGCAATGAACATCTCGCTTACAAAGTCCTCCTCACGCTGTTTCATGCCGGAAACACCTCTTCCGCCACGGCGCTGTGTCTTGTAAACATCAACCGGCATTCTCTTGATGTAGCCGATATTTGTGTATGTCACAACGCAGTCCTCTGTGGGGATAAGGTCTTCAATATCAACCTCTCCGCTGACAGATTCAATCATTGTTCTTCTGTCGTCGTTGTACTTTCTTCTGATTTCAGCAAGTTCATCTCTGATTATCTGGTGAATCTTGTTTTCGTCAGCAAGAATAGCCTCCAGTTCCTCGATTTTCTTGTGGAGTTCATCTAATTCGTCAAGGATTTTCTGTCTTTCCAGACCTGTCAGCTTGCCAAGAGTCATCTGAACGATAGCCTCGGACTGTGCCTCTGAAAGACCAAATCTCTCCTGCAATCTCTGCTTTGAATGCGGAATGCTCTCGGAAGTCTTGCATATCTCAACTACCTCGTCGATGTTGTCAGTAGCAATAACCAAGCCCTCTAAAATATGCGCTCTTGCCTTTGCCTTTTTCAGGTCGTATTCCGTTCTGCGGCGGATTACCTCGACCTGAAATTTCACATACTGCTCCAGCGTCTGCTTTAAGGTCAGTACCTTCGGCTCTCCGTCAACCAGTGCAAGCATAATAACGCCCACTGTGTCCTGTAACTGTGTATATGTGAAAAGCTTGTTCAGGACTATCTGTGCAACTGCATCCTTTTTCAGTTCCACAACTATTCTCATACCGTCCCTGCCGGACTCGTCACGGATAAAGTGGATACCCTCTATTCTCTTGTCCTTGACAAGGTTTGCCATACTTTCAACCAGTCTTGCCTTGTTGACCATATAAGGAATTTCGGTTATGACGATACACTGTCTGCCCTTTATTTCCTCGATTGAAGTCTTTGCTCTGAGGGTTATTTTTCCTCGTCCTGTACCATAAGCCGCCCTTATTCCGGAACGTCCCATGATGATACCGCCTGTAGGGAAGTCAGGACCTTTGATATACTCCATTATCTCGTCAAGAGTGCAGTCGGGATTCTCCATAACAAGGTCGATAGCGTCAATGACTTCGCCTAAGTTATGGGGCGGGATATTTGTCGCCATACCAACGGCAATACCTGTTGAACCGTTTACAAGCAGATTAGGGAAACGGCTTGGCAGTACTACCGGTTCTTTGAGCTTGTCGTCGTAGTTTGTTGTATACGGAATGGTGTCCTTGCCGATATCCGTCAGCATTTCTCCGGCAATTTTTGACATTCTTGCTTCTGTGTAACGGTAAGCAGCAGGAGGGTCGCCGTCAACTGAACCGAAGTTTCCGTGACCGTCTATAAGCGGATAACGCAGGGAGAATTTCTGCGCAAGACGTACAAGTGCGTCATAAACCGAAGCGTCACCGTGTGGGTGGTATTTACCCAGAACCTCGCCGACTGTATAGGCGCACTTTCTATATGGCTTGTCGTAGGTATTGTTTGATTCGTTCATGGTGTAGATAATACGCCTGTGAACAGGTTTCATGCCGTCCCTTACGTCCGGCAGCGCTCTTGCAACTATAACTGACATTGAATATTCAAGGAACGATTTTCTCATTTCCTTGTCAATGTCCACATTGCGCACCTTTGAGTTGTCATTATACATTTTCTTACTTCCTTTTCTCAATTACTTGTCGTATTTTTTGTAGTTATTATCAAGCTGTTTCTGAAAATGAAGCTGCATAACCGTTATCTCCTCTTCGGAAAAATCCTTTTTCGGGATAACGTAAAACATTGCTCTTTTCAGATAAACCATGAAAAATTCAGGCTTATCCAGTATATAAACATCTTTTGTCAGATATATTTCAGTATCTGCTATTTCCTCCGGCACAGGAGTGTCCTCAAAGACCTCCTCGTATTCCTCCTTAGGCTTTTCCTCTTCCGGCAAAGGCTCTAAAACTGTGCCGATAACAAGTTTATCCGGCAGAAGCTTAATTCTGTAAACGTCCCCCTCTATGCCCTTTACCGACTCCATAAGATTTCTTTTAAGCTTTTTCGGGTTATACCAGTTCACAAAGGCAAGGGCGATACAAGCCATTACAAGCACATATCCGATTGCCGAACTGTTACCCTTTACTATTGAAACAATGTTAAGTGCCGCCGCAATAAGGAGTATCACAGCCATTATATTGTTTCTCGGATAGACAAACCTTTTCTGGAAAGCGTCAAAGGCTCTTCCGAACATATCGTAAGGGATAGAATATTTTTTCTCTAAAATCTTTTCCTCTTCCATACTTTTCCTTTCACACGGTATTATTTTTTTATGTTCATTTCTTTGACCGCCCAAAGAAACAAAAGCGGTGGGTATTGTTCATTTCTTTGCTTGCACAAAGAAACGAACCAAAGAAATGCACCGGCTGCCGCCGGACTGCCATGCCGCACAGTGCGGCAAAGACGGGTTATCTTGTAAGCATAAGACAGCTGGGTCGGTACATACTTGCTGACTCATAATTGCAAATTTACTGCGCCAACTCCAATAAAGCGGACAAAAAACATTATTTTATTAGTTTTTTTACTTACAAATTAAAGTTTTCTCGGGCTTTGTTTTATTAGAACGGCTTTATCTGCAATTATGATGTAGTCAGTTTAAACAACGCAGTTTAGTTCACTAACCAGATTGCAGTGATTTGCGGCGCAAGCCGCACAAGCCGCCCACGGCGTCTGAGTGGGTGCATTTCTTTGGTTCGTTTCTTTGTGCAAGCAAAGAAATGAACACCACACCTGCCGGCAGCCTTTTGCAAAGGCTTTTTCAAAAAGCCGGTTAAAAGTCCAGATTCTCAACGTATTTAGCGTTATTCTCAATAAATTCTCTTCTCGGACCAACCTTGTCGCCCATGAGGATAGTGAAAGTTTCGTCCGCCTTTACAGCGTCCTCCATTTCAACTCTGAGCATTGTTCTTGTTTCAGGGTTCATGGTTGTTTCCCAGAGCTGTTCAGGGTCCATCTCACCAAGACCTTTATAACGCTGAACCTCCGGTTTTTTGCCGCTTTCTGAAGTCAGTTCCTCGATATACTGATCCCTCTCCTCGTCAGAAAAGGCGTACCTCACCTTTTGTCCTCTGAACACCTTGAAAAGTGGCGGCTGTGCTATATAGATATTGCCGTTGGTGATAAGCGGACGCATAAATCTGAAAAAGAATGTCAGAAGCAGTGTTCTGATGTGCGAACCGTCAACATCGGCATCCGCCATGATTATGATTTTGCCGTATCTTAACTTGTTTATGTCGAAGTCCTCGCCGATACTGGTACCCAGCGCCGTTACAACAGGCATAAGCTTTTCATTGCCGTAAACCTTGTCGATTCTCGCCTTTTCAACGTTTAACATCTTGCCCCACAGAGGAAGTATCGCCTGATAGCGTCTGTCACGTCCCTCCTTGGCTGAACCGCCCGCTGAATCTCCCTCGACGATGTAGATTTCAGTCATTGTGGTGTCATGCTCGGAACAGTCGGCAAGCTTGCCCGGAAGTGACGCACTTTCCATAGCGGTCTTTCTTCTGGCAGTTTCCCTTGCCTTTTTTGCCGCTTCTCTTGCTCGCTGTGCCGCCATGGATTTATCAAATATTGCTCTTGCGTCAGCCGGATTTTCCTCCAGGTAACACATAAGCTTTTCCATGACCATTTTTTCCACAAAGCCCTTGACTTCCGGATTTCCCAGTCTGCCCTTGGTCTGTCCCTCAAATTCGCACTCCGTAAGCTTGACAGAGATAATAGCCGTCAGACCCTCTCTTACGTCGTCCCCCAGCAGCTTGTCGCCGTCTTTTAAAAGATTGAATTTCTTGCCGTACTCGTTTATTACCTTTGTCAGGGCGTTCTTGAAGCCTGTTTCGTGAGAACCGCCGTCGATAGTATGGATATTGTTGGCAAATGAAAGTATAACCTCGTTGTAGCTGTCGTTATACTGCATTGCCACTTCCGCAAATGAGTCTCCCTGCATTCCGGAAACATAGATAACCTTTTCAGTCAGTGCTTCAAGTCCCTTTGTCTTATGGATATGCTCCACAAACTGTCTGATACCGCCCTCGTAGTGGAGAACCTCGGATTTCTGATCCTCGCTGTCACGCAGGTCGCTGAAAACTATCTTTATTCCGGCATTGAGAAAAGCCTGTTCTCTCAGCCTTTTGAGGAGTACCTCGTAATCGTAGTGAGTGTCCTCGAAAATTTCACCGTCTGCCTTGAACATAACGGTAGTTCCTGTTTCGGTGGTGTCGCCGATTACTTTAAGGGGCTCGGAATAGTTTCCCCTTTCAAAACGCTGGAAGTGTACGTGTGTTCCGTCCTTTACAGTAAGCTCCAGCCATTCAGAAAGAGCGTTTACAACAGACGCACCAACGCCGTGCAGACCGCCGGAAACTTTATATCCGCCGCCGCCGAACTTACCACCTGCGTGGAGGATAGTGTAAACGACAGTTGCCGCAGAAATTCCCTCTTTTGGGTGGATACCTGTCGGAATACCACGTCCGTTATCGGAAACTCTTATAACGTCCCCCTCTAAAATATCAACTCTAATTTCGGTGCAGAAGCCTGCCAGAGCCTCGTCAATTGAGTTGTCCACGATTTCGTAGACAAGGTGATGCAGACCCTTCGGACCTGTCGAACCGATATACATTCCCGGACGCTTTCTGACAGCTTCAAGTCCCTCCAGCACCTGTATCTGATTTTCATCATAATTCTGACTTTCTGTCATCTGATTTTCTGACATTAAAAATTCCTCCTGACCAAAATTTTCTTTTTATAAAAGAAACAAAACTTTTTTTATGATAATTGATAAAATCTATTTTTATTTCGTGGGGGTATTGTTCATTTCTTGTCTTGCAACAAGAAACGAACCAAAGAAATGCACCGGCTGCCGCCGGACTGCCATGCCGCACGGAGGCGGCAAAGACGGGTTATCTTGTAAGTATAAGACAGCTGGGTCGGTACATACTTGCTGACTCATATTTGCTGATTTACTGCGCTTAGTTTTTTAAAGCGGATTAAAAACTTTATCTGCAAAGCTTATTAAAGAGCAGTTAAAGTTTTCTGCGGCTTTGCTTTATTAGAACGACTTTATCTGCAATTATGCAGTATTCAGTTTAGACAAAGCAGTTTAGTTCACAAACAATATTGCAGTGATTTGCAGCGCAAGCTGCACAAGCCGCCCACGGCGTTTGAGTGGGTGCATTTCTTTGGTACTTTCTTTGTGCAAGCAAAGAAAGTACATAACCTTAAATCCTCTTTCTGAGTGTAGCCGCCGACATCTGACAGACGTAGACTTTTTCTTCGCCGTCCTGCATACAGATAACAAAGCTTTTGGGCATTTCGTAGGTAACGTTTATTACTCTGCCCTCTTTCTGTGCTCTGTCCAGCAGATGTCCGGTATTTTTGCCGGTTGTGGTGTTTTCTATATCAAAGATACCCACAATATCGCTTTTTTTCACTATAACATCATTTCCGAGATGAAGATACATTCAATTCTCCTTAACGCTTCCGCTTTCCACTATGAAATGCTTTCCCCCGGTCAGACCGTTTACGGCGTTTTCATTACACGCCGTTATGAACACCTGCATTCCGTTTACCACCTCGAACACAAGCCGCTGTCTGCTTTCGTCAAGTTCTCCCATGACGTCGTCAAGGAGTATCACCGGAGCTTCGTCCCTGTTTTTGTAGTATATCTCCGCCTGTCCCAGTTTAAGAACAAGTGCGGCGGTTTTTTTCTGTCCCTGTGAGCCGTAGTCACGGATATTCATGCCATTTATTTTTATGGTGAGGTCGTCCCTGTGAGCGCCCCATAGCGAGTACCCAAGACGGATATCGTCCTCCCTTGAATCGGCAAGCTTCTGATAATACCTGCCAACTGCATAAATTCCGTGTTCCTCGTCCTCAACTTCACTGCCAAATATATTTGAACTGTAGCCAATCTCAAGCTTTTCCCTTCCTCCGGTAATACGGCTGTAAAGCTCCTGACAGGCTTTGTTCAGCAGCGTTATATACTGGTATCTGCGCTGTGAAACGGCAGTACCGATAGCGGCAACCTGCTGATCCCACACACCTATGGTATCTGCCTTAGCCTTTCCTGCCGCAACTGATTTAAGCAGTGCATTCCTCTGAAGTATAAGCGCATCATACCGCTTTACAGTGTCAAGGTTATTGTGTCTGAGCTGACAGCTGCAAAGGTCGGTAAAGCTGCGCCTTTTTTCCGGACCGCCCCTTATGAGGTCGATATCGTCCGGAGTAAACACAACGCATTTAAAGCTTTCAAAAAGCCTGCCTGTACCCTTTATCTGAACGCCGTTCAGGCTGATTCTCTTTTCTTTGATATTGTCACGGCTCATGGCGTAGCTTATAATCTGGTTTCTTCTGCCGTCGTCAAAGCCGAGACCAATGCTCATAGCCCTTTTGTCTATGCCGATGTATTCCCTGTCCTTTGAACCTCTGAAACTGCGGCAGCCGGTCATAAGCCATATTGTTTCAATAAGATTGGTTTTGCCCTGTGCGTTCATTCCGGTTATAAGGTTATATTGTGGGTGGGGCTTTATCAGCACACCTTCAAGATTTTTAAAGCCTTCTGCGGCAAGAGATGTTACAGTCATAACACTTTTATGATAAATTTATCGACTCCGACTTCGTCGCCGCTTCTTATCTTCTTCCCTCTCATTGTGCATACTTCACCGTTTACCGTAACAGCGCCGTTCTGGATAAGCTCCTTTGCAAAGCCGCCGGTGTCTGTAAGTCCTGCAAATTTAAGCAGGGAATCAAGCTTGATAAATTCAGTTTTGATTGTGGTTTCTATGATTTCCTTTGCCATTTTTTCTCCTTATCCCCTTATCTGAACAGGCATGACAATAAACGTAAAGCTGTCGCCCTCCATAGGGACTATCTTGACCGCCCTGTTTGAACCGGTCATCTGAATCCTTACCTTGTCAGTTTCAGCCGCTCTGAGAGAATCCAGCAGATACTTGTTGTTAAAGCCTATAACTACATTCTCGCCGTTTATTTCAGCAGGTATGCTGTCTTCAAGTCTGCCTACAGCAGTACGGCAGCTGACTTTTACCTGACCGTCCTCAAAAGTGCATTTAACCGGAGCCTTGTTCTTTTCGCTTAAAAGCAGTGAACATCTTTCAAGACAGTGAACTATATCACTGGTGTCTACAACAGCCTCGGTTGTGAAATCCTGCGGTACGCTGTTTTTATATGCGTGGAACTCGCCCTCAAGCAGACGTGTGAATATCCTGTAGCCGTTTACCTCAATTGCCACATATTTTGTGTCAACATATATGTCGCACGGATTTTCTGCGTCGTCCTTTAAAAGACGTGCAGTTTCAAGGAGCGCCTTTGATGGTACTACAAAATGATAATTTTCAGCCGTAGAAGTCTGCTCATGGCGTATAGCAAGCCTGAAACCGTCAATTGCAACCATATTGAATCCGCCGTTTTCTATATCAAAAAGCTCACCTGTAAGGATAGGTTTTGTATCAAGGAGTGAAACGGCATAGTTTGTCTGGTTAATCATACTTCTGAGTGTTTCCTGATTAAGGGAAATCTTTCTTTCAGACGAAATATCAGGGAGTGCCGGATATTCTTCAGCGCTTATTGCTGATATCTGATATTCAGCATTTCCTCCGCTTATTTTCATATTGAGATTTTCGTCTATTTCAAATATAACATTTTCAGACGGCATTCTTCTTGTAATCTCACTGAAAAGACGTGAGTTTAAAACTATCTCACCGCTGTCCTCGGATTTTGCGTCTATAACAGTTGTAATACCTATTTCAAGGTCATAGCCTGTCAGTTCAAGACGGGTACCGTCCAGCAGCAGTCTTATTCCCTCAAGGGCTGGGATAGTCGATTTAGGAGATACAGCCTTTGAAACATTTCCGATAGCTGCACATATATCGTCCTTTGCACAGATAAATTTAATATGGGTCATTATTTTAATTCCTTTCAGATAAGGGTTATTGTATTATACTCTCTGTAAATTTTACAAAATGTATAGTTTTAACAACAGAGTTTTTTATTTTTAAAAGCGGAGCTTATTTAATCAATAATATAATATTTATTTTTTAGTAGTAGTAGTAGGGAATGTTGATTTGTTGAATTTTCGGACAAGCCCTGTATTTACGGTACTTTCAGACCGGAAAATTTTCCTCATTGAAGTGTTGACAGAATTTTGAAGATGTTTAAAGCTGAAATGAGTGTGGGATGTGTTGAGAAAATGTGTGTTGAAAGTGGAAAAATTGAGGATAAATTTGTGGAAACCAAAATTTCTTTGAACAGGCTGTTGATTGTTGAAAATCTGAAAATTGTGGAACAGTATTTTCCAACTTTATCCGGACAGCCTGTTATACGGAATTCATATTTCAACAGGATTTTCAACAGACTGTTGAAAACTGTGTTAAAAGCAGGTTGATTGTTGAAATGTTTAAAACTCACTGTTGAACAGAAGTTGAAAAAACAACCGGCAATACTGCCCTGTTATAAAGATGTATCGCCGGTATCCGGCTGTAATTATCAGCCGTTGCTTCTGTCTTTGATATTCTTTATAAGGTCGTCAACAAGTTCTTTCAGATGAGGGTCTTTCTTTATGCTGTCTGACACATTATTTACTGCGTATACTATTGTAGAGTGATCTCTGCCGCCGAATTCAACGCCGATAGACGCAAGGGGCATACCTGTAATTTCCCTTACAACGTAAATTGCAATTTTTCTTGCGTTTGAAACCGCAGAGGCTCTTTTGGTAGAGCGTATATCCTCCGGAGTTACGCCGTAAAGGTTTGCAACCTCTGCTATTATCTTTTCAACTGTGATAGGCAGCGGCTTGTCGTCATTTAAAATATCCCTTGTAACGCTCTGCGCCATTGATATGGACGGCTGACTTCCGGCATAGTGGTTCAGTGCCTTGAGTTTCTTGACAGCCCCCTCCAGCTGACGGATATTGGATTTCAGCTTGTTTGCAATAAACTGCGCTACGTCGTCCGGGATTTTCAGGTCAAGCAGTTCTGCTTTTCTGTTTATGATAGCCATTCTTGTTTCAAAATCAGGGGTGTTTATATCAGCAATAAGTCCTGATTCAAAGCGTGAACGGATTCTGTCTTCAAGGGTTTTGATAGCCTTCGGCGGACGGTCTGATGTCAGAACTATCTGCTTGCCGTCCTGATAAAGTGCATTGAAAGTATGGAAAAATTCCTCCTGAGTACTGTTTTTTCCGGCAATAAACTGAATATCGTCCACAAGGAGGACGTCTGCGTTTCTGTATTTGTCATGGAACTGTGTTGTACTGTTTGTTTGAATAGCATTGATAATCTCGCTTGAAAAAGTTTCGCCTGTTACATATATAATATTGAGGTTGGAATTTTTCTTTTTCATTTCGTTGGCTGTGGCGGTTATAAGGTGAGTTTTACCCAGTCCGGAAGGACCGTAGATAAAGAGAGGGTTATAGACCATACCGCCGCCGCCGTCCGCAACAGCCTTGCAGGCAGCATAGGCAAACTCATTTGAACTGCCTACTATAAAGGTGTCAAATGTATAGTCATATTTTGCGTATTCGTATGATTTTTCAAGCTGGTGCTGCTTTTCATCAAGCTCGTCCAGATTAACAGGATTACTGGGCTTCATTTCTTCGGGTATTCTGATTGCGATTTTCACGTCAAAGCCAAGGGTTGCTTTGAGGGCACGTTCAAGAAGGTTGCCGTAATTCTGAATGACAACGCCTCTCTGAAAATCGGAATCAACCTGAAAAACTGCTGTATTGCCCTCAAGGCCTACAGGTGTGAGCGTTTTGATCCAAAGCTTGATTGCAACATCGCCGATCTCTCCTACTTCCCGGCAGTAATCAATGACCAGATTAAATACCTCTTCAAAGGAATTCATAGATTTTTTCCTCCTGATACCCAAGGTCTGAAAATAACGGTTTTTTATGGCAGTGAATAAATTTCCGACAGGGCGTTCAGAAATTTGCCGTCAGTTTCAGCCTTTGTTTTTTTACAATTAATAATAGTATAGCATAAATCGTTTAAAATTGCAAGTTTTTTGAACAGGAATTCATTTTTATGGATACACCATTTTATCTGTATGGGCTGTCATATCGCAGAATGGGTGTGAATTCTGTAGGGGCGACCAATAGTCTCACCTACAGAAAAATATGTGAAAAACAGCGGCGGATTTGTAAAGTATGACAAAAAAACGCATTTTCAGCCTTGAATTTCTTGTTGAATAGAGCGTAAAATCAGTACCGAAAAATAAAAAAAGAAATAATACTGAAAAAATACTTGACAAGCTTTGATTTATCATGTATAATTTATGGGTACATGAAAAACCATGAATAGAGTGTATCTGCTTGATTTTTTAATGCGCATTTTTATTTATGCGTTTTACAACACTTTAAATCCGGGAGGAGGAAAGTTAAATGAAAAGAACATATCAGCCTAAGAAGCTTCACAGAAAGAAGGAACACGGTTTCCGCAAGAGAATGGCAACTGCCAACGGAAGAAAGGTTCTCGCACGCAGAAGAGCTAAGGGCAGAGCAAGACTTACTCACTAAGAATAAGCAGACCACATTTTTCTTGTGGTCTTTTGTTTTAAACCGCATAGATGCTGCAGATATGCGGTTTAAAACACATTGCTTTTTTATTTTAAAGTGCATAAGGGTCGTTTTTTTTCATAAATCACTTCCTTTTTTTATTAATTTCAAAAGCGTTTTCCTCGGGGATTATGCTTTATATATGACCTTTGAATCTTTGGATTCAGGTACCCCCTTTATTTTTTGCCTTATGCACTTTAAAATTATTTTCGCCCGTTTTCAGGCGGAAGTATCATAAGGCAGCAATGCACCATTATCCGCTGCCGCCTTAAATCTGAAAAAAAGCTTATGCACCGCCGTTTTACAGCGTTGCGGTGGGAATAAAAAACAATAATTATGCTTTATACTGAAACTTTGAATAAAAACAAGGATTTCCTTTTTCTTTACAGAAAAGGCAAATCGGTGGTGGGCAGATACGCAGTTATTTATGTCAGACCAAACAAAAAGCCCTGTAACCGCCTTGGCATAACTGCCGGAAAAAAGGTGGGAAATGCCGTGCACAGAAACCGTGCAAAAAGAATTATAAGACAGGCTTACAGGGAAAATGAAAAGGATATTCCGCTGGGGATGGATATCGTAATTGTTGCAAGGGCGTCAATATGCGGTATCAAAAGCAATGTTCTGTCGGAATGGCTTGCAAAAGCAGTTAAATCTGCGGCTTTCGGGGGCAGTGAAAAATGAAATATCTCCTTATGGGACTTATAAAATTCTATAAGAAATTTATTTCCCCGCTTTTTCCGCCATGCTGTAAGTATTACCCTACCTGCTCGTCATATGCCTTTGAGGCTGTGAAAAAATTCGGTTTTTTCAGAGGCGGCTGGCTTGCTGTGTGGAGGATTCTGAGATGCAACCCATGGAGTATGGGCGGTATAGATTATGTTCCGGATAAATTTGATATCCTGGGCAGACATAAATAAAGACAATGCTGCTTTGCGGTATTGACTAAAGAAATGGAGAAATTATATTGGGTAAAATTGGTGAACTGCTGGGTCTTCCTCTCGGCTGGATAATGTACTGGATATACGAATTTGTAGGAAATTACGGTATTTCCATTATCCTTTTTACACTTCTTGCAAAGCTTATCATGCTGCCTGTTTCCTATAAGCAGCAGCTTGGAACTGTCAGACAGCAGGCGCTGAATCCAAAACTTAGCAAGCTGAAAAAGCAGTATGCAAATAATCCTCAGAAACTGCAGGAAGAACAACAGAAGCTTTATAACGAAGAAGGCATAAATCCTATGGCAAGCTGTCTTCCGCTTATCGTTACCATGATTATTCTTTACGGTGTACTCGACGTTGTTTACCGTCCGCTTTCTCATATTCTGAGAATTTCTGACAGTGTTCTCGACAAGGCAAAGACTATTATTACTGAAAATGATCTTGCGGACAAGTATTTCAAGACACGTCCGGAGCTGACTATTTTAAGCAGAGTCAAGGAAAATCCTGACCTGTTCAGCAGTCTGGGAAATGATTTTGTAGACAAGGTAAGTTCATTTAAAAATACATTTATGGGTGTAGACTTAGGCGCTATCCCGACTATTCATCCGGATACATGGGATAAAGCTGCAATTGCGCTTATTATGATTCCGATTGCGTCGGGTCTTGTTCAGTTGCTTTATACCATTTATTCACAGTATAAGTCAAGAAAAATGAATCCGGAAATGGCTAAAATGCAGGGCGCAGGCTGTATGAACGTTATGCTTTTCGGTATGCCGCTTTTCTCGGTATGGCTTGCATTTACAGTTCCTGCCGGCGTTGGTTTCTACTGGATATGGTCCGCTGTTTTCTCATTTTTACAGACTTTCTTACTTTATATGTACTTTACTCCTAAGCGTGTGGAGGCAATAAATGCCAAGATAAAAGAAAAGAACAAGAAAAAAGGTCCCGGTTTCATGCAGAGAATGATGGAACAGCAGAATGAACTTGCAAAAGCACAGGGCGGTAACGGGACACGTCCGGATTACGATGCTGATACAGAGGGTATGTCACGAGCTGAAAAGCAGAATTACAACAGACAGCTTATTAATGAAGCGAGAAAACGAATGGCAGAAAAATACGGCGACGAATATAAAGAGGACGACGAAAAATAATTTTTCCTCTTTGGGCTTAATTTGAGAGGAGTGATTCCTGATGATTTATGATGATGAAGGAAAGCTTATTCCTATGGACTTATCCGGTACTTTTACAGGAAAATCCATTGATGAGGCAAAACAGAAAGCGGCTGACGAATTTGGTGTCAGAATTGACCAGATAACTTTCAGAGTATTGAATGATGTTAAAAAAGGTTTGTTTGGCAAGATAAAGGAAGAAGCAAAGGTTTGGGCAGGCTATAACAAGCCGGTTATTGCTGACGTTACTGTAATTGACGGTATCAAGGCTGAAAGAGAACTCAGCGATCAGGTTGAGTGCTGCCGTAATTACCTTAAAAATATTATGGATAAAATGGGTATCGACGCTGAAATTAATATTGCACCGTCTGATGACGCATTTTTCATTGATATTGACAGCAAGGGTTCAGGGGCAGTTATCGGCAGAAGAGGTGAAACCCTCGACGCTTTGCAGTACCTTACTTCGCTGGTTGTAAACAAGTTTGAGGGCGATTACAAGAGAGTTACCCTCAATAGCTGCGGCTACAGGGAAAAGAGAGAGGAAACTCTCATTCAGCTGGCAAATAAAATCGGTAACAAGGCGCTCAAAACCGGAAGAGCTACAACTCTGGAGCCGATGAATCCTTACGAAAGAAGAATTATTCACTCCGCAGTTGCTAAGATTGAGGGTGTAAATTCCAAGTCGGTAGGGGAGGAGCCTTACAGAAAGGTTGTTATTTCTCCGGATCACCCGAAGAAAAACAGCGGCGGAAAGAATGGCGGCTACAGAAAAAAGAAGTCTGAAGGACCACGTTCCCTCGACCTTAAAACAAGTTTTGAAAAGGACTATAAAAAGCCAAAGCCGGAAGATAATATCAACGCCGGTCTTTACGGTAAAATTGAACTTTAATTGCAGGGCGGATATATTATCCGCCTTTGTTATTTTTTTAATAAATATTTGTATTCTATACTTATGTGAAATAATATTATTTTGTGTAGTTATTTATAGATTACATATTATATTAGTTTAACAATATTTTGTAAGGAGAATATTATGTCAACTATTGCAGCAATTGCAACTCCTGATGCACCGGGTGGTATATCAGTTATCAGAATTTCGGGTAATGACGCATTTGTGATTTCAGACAGAATTTTTAAGTCGTTTGCCGGCAAAAGAGTTCAGGACATGGAGGGGTATACCTGTGCATACGGAAATATTGTTGACGGAGATGAAGTAGTTGACGATGTGGTACTGACTGTTTTCCGTGCGCCGAAAAGCTATACCGGAGAAAATGTGGCTGAAATTTCCTGTCACGGTGGAAGATATATCACAAGAAAAATTTTAAGGCTGATACTAAAAAACGGTGCTGAACCAGCCGGGGCAGGGGAGTTTACAAAACGTGCATTCTTAAACGGGAAAATGTCCCTGACACAGGCGGAGGCTGTAATGGATGTTATCTCCTCCGCAGGTGAAACCGAGTTAAGATATGCACATGCACTGAAAGACGGGGCGGTGTTCAGAAGAATAAACGGGCTGAAAAATGACCTTGTGAAAATACTTGCTGACCTTGCAGCATGGGCTGATTTTCCGGAAGAGGACGTTCCAGAAGTCAGACCGGAAGTTTTGCTTGCTGAACTGGAAGAACTGTCACAGAAATTTGCAAAGCTTGGTGCAACCTATGACAGTGGCAGGATTATCAGAGAGGGTATTAATACAGTTATTGTCGGCAGGCCAAATGCCGGAAAGTCCACTCTTATGAACTGCCTTATCGGTTTTCAGCGGAGCATTGTGACAGATATTGAGGGTACGACACGAGATGTCATTGAGGAGAGTATAAAGCTTGGTGATTTTACACTTCGTCTTTCCGATACTGCCGGAATACGCTCTACTGATGATGTAATTGAAAATATGGGTGTGGAGATTGCGTTCAGCAGAATGAAAGAGGCTGACCTCATTTTCGCTGTCTTTGATAGCAGCCGTGAACTTTCTGATGAGGATAAGCGTATCATTTCTAACATTGATTTGAGCAAATCTGTGGCTATTATCAATAAGATTGATGCGGATTCTAAAATTGACAGGGATTATATTTACAGTATTTTTAAATATGTTGCTGAAATTTCTGCTAAAAATGAGGACGGTATAGATAAACTTGAAAAAATTCTTGATGAAATGTTTGAAAACAATGATAGTCCGGAAAACGGTTTTATAGCAAATGAAAGGCAGAAAAACTGTCTTGACCGTGCCGCTGAATATGTAAACGAGGCTAAAACTGCCCTTGAAAGCGGTGTTTTGCTTGATGGTATTACCGTCTTACTGGACAGCGCTTCTGAAAAGCTGATGGAGCTTACCGGTGAAAAAGTATCAGAGGCAGTTGTTGATGATGTATTCTCAAGATTTTGTGTCGGAAAATAAATGTTCCACGTGGAACATTTTGAATTACTTTGAAATTAATCTTTTCCGGAGGAAAAAATGAATTATATAATGGGTGAATTTGATGTTGCTGTTGTAGGTGCAGGACACGCCGGTGTTGAGGCGGCACTTGCTTCGGCACGTCTTGGCTGTAAAACAGTGCTTTTTACAATTTCACTTGACCAGATTGCCAATATGCCATGTAATCCGTCAATCGGCGGTACTGCAAAAGGGCACCTTGTAAGGGAAATTGACGCTCTGGGCGGTGAAATGGGACGTGCGGCGGACAAATGTTTTATACAAAGCCGTATGCTGAATAAGGGTAAAGGTCCTGCGGTTCACAGCCTCAGAGTGCAGGCTGACAGAGTGAAATACCATAATTATATGAAACAAGTCTGCGAAAAGCAGGATAATTTGGCTGTAAAACAGGCTGAAATTGCTGAAATACTGACAGATAACGGCAAAATTACTGGTGTACGAACAAGACTTGGTGCTGAATATGCCGTTAAGGCAGTAATAATCGCTACCGGAACTTACCTTAAAGGAAAGATTCACATAGGCGAGGCGTCCTATGAAAGCGGTCCGGATGCGGCTCTTCCGGCAATTTATCTTTCTGATAGTCTGCGAAAAAAAGGTATTGAACTTAGACGATTTAAGACTGGTACCCCTTGCAGGGTACATAAAAGAAGTATAAATTTTGAAGAGATGGAACGTCAGGATGGTGACAGCGACATTGTTCCGTTTTCTTTTGAAACTGACAAAAACGGTCTTGAAAACATAGTTTCGTGCTACATTACTTATACAAATGCCGAAACCCACAAGGTTATTCTTGATAATCTCGACCGTTCGCCGCTATATTCCGGCAGAATTGAGGGTGTTGGTCCGAGATATTGTCCGTCTATCGAGGACAAAATTGTAAGATTCGCTGACAAGGAAAGGCACCAGCTTTTTGTTGAACCCATGGGACTTGAAACGGACGAATACTATTTGCAGGGTATGTCGTCGTCACTTCCGGAGGACGTTCAGCAAAGCTTTCTGCGTACCATAAAAGGGCTTGAAAACGTGGAAATTATGCGTCCTGCCTATGCTATTGAGTACGACTGCTGCAATCCTGTTCAGATGAAATCTACTCTTGAATTCAAGTCGCTGAAAGGTCTTTACGGTGCCGGACAGTTTAACGGAAGTTCAGGTTATGAGGAGGCAGCAGCGCAGGGACTTGTAGCAGGAATAAATGCCGCACTGTCCGTGCAGGGCAGACAGCCTATGATTCTTGACCGTGCAAGCTCGTATATCGGAACTCTTATTGACGATCTTGTAACAAAGGGCTGTGCTGATCCTTACAGAATGATGACTTCAAGAAGTGAGTACCGTTTAGTACTGCGGCAGGACAACGCCGACCAGCGTCTGACGCCGATTGGATATAAACTCGGGCTAATAAATGAGGAACGTTATCAGCGTCTGCTTGAAAAAGAAAAGCTTACCGAGGACGAGATAAAGCGTGTAAAAAAACTTAATATAGCACCGTCAGACAAGCTTAACAGCTTCCTTGAAGAAAATGGAACATCTGCGCTAACCACAGGCTGTAAGCTTGCTGACCTGATAAGGCGTCCGCAGCTTGGGTATGATATTTTAATGGAGTTTGACCAGCAAAGACCGGAACTGCCTTTTGAGGTAAGGGAACAGGTTGAATTGCAAATTAAGTATGAGGGGTACATTCAAAAGCAGATGGAGCAGATTGAGATAATGCGAAAGCTTGAGGGAAAGGCTTTGCCGGAGGATATTGATTATTCAGAAATACGTGGGTTGCGCCTTGAGGCGGCGGAAAAGCTGAATAAACAAAAGCCGGAAAATATCGGTCAGGCGTCAAGAATTTCGGGGGTTTCGCCGGCTGATGTTTCAGTTTTGGCGGTATGGCTTGAGCAGAAAGGCGGCAGAAAATGATAAGTTTTGAAACCGGACAGAGGATTTTTTCTGAAAACTCCCTTGAATACAGTAAGGAACTACACGAAAAGCTTGAAATTTACTGCGATTTTCTCGTTGAGTACAACAAAAATGTCAACCTGACAGCCATAACTGAACCGGAAGAAGTGTGGCTGAAACACTTTGCCGACAGCATTCTTTTGCTCAATTACGTTGATATACCGCAGAATGCGTCCCTTATAGATGTGGGCACAGGTGCCGGTTTTCCGTCTGTTCCAATAAAGCTTTACCGTGATGATATTCAGCTGACAATGCTTGACAGTCTTAAAAAGCGCATCGTTTTCCTTGATAAGCTTTGTGAAAAGCTTGGAATAAAGGCTGAAGCAGTCCACGGCAGGGCAGAGGAGTACGGAAAAAAAGAAGCATTCCGGGAACAGTTTGATGTGGCTACTGCAAGAGCAGTAGCGCCAATGCCGGTTTTAAGCGAATACTGTATGCCGTTTGTGAAAAAAAGCGGGGTTTTTGCCGCAATGAAGGGTCCTAACGAAGACGCCGGAAATGCTGAAAATGCTGTAAAAAAAATGGGCGGTGACGGTATTACAGTCCATGAATACTTACTTGGAAAAGATGACAAACGGAAAATATTTTCTGTAAAAAAGATATCGCAGACCCCGACAAAATACCCACGAAACAGCGGTCAGATAAAAAACAAACCGTTATAAAAATTTTATATTATGCCGTAAATTCCGCTTTTATTAGTATTAAAAGCGGAATTTTTGTGTGGAAATAATTTCCTTGGTAATGTATAATTAAATCAACACATAGAGAATGTGTTAATAACAAAGAAAGGAAGTTGACAATGGCGGCATTTTTGAATTTTACAAAGGAAAAGGAGCGTGAAAAGGAACGTCATCGTGAGGAAAATAAGGTTGTGCAGATACCGGTGTCTGAAATTGTACCCAATCCTCACCAGCCGAGAAGTGATTTTGATTACAGTGATATAAGTTCTCTTGCTGAAAGTATCTGCCAGAATGGAATTTTACAGCCGCTTTCGGTACGAAAAATTGAAAACGGCTATGAACTGATAGCAGGAGAACGAAGACTCAGGGCGTCAAAGCTTTTACAGCTTAAATATGTGCCGTGCATCGTTCTGGACATTTCCTCAAGAGCCAGTGCCGTTCTGGCGCTTGTTGAGAACATTCAAAGACAGGATCTGTCCTTTTTCGACGAAGCAAATGCAATTGAAAAGCTGATAAACTACTACGGAATGACACAGGAAGACGCCGCAATAAAGCTTGGTAAGGCACAGTCAACTATAGCGAACAAGCTAAGAATACTGAAACTTACCGACGAAGAAAAGGAGCTGATAACAAAATTTAATCTGACGGAACGTCACGCAAGGGCACTGCTAAGGCTCGGAAGTAAGGAGGACAGGCTTGAAATCATAAACAAAGTTATAAAGAATAACCTTAATGTTGAGCGTACAGAGGCGGCAATTGACGAGTATTTAGGAAAGGTTCGTGATAAGGAGAGTTACAGGAAAAGAAGTAAGGTTTTTCAGAATGTGAAAATATTCGTGAATACCATTAACAAAGCGGTTGAAACTATGAAAGCCGCCGGAATTGCAGCAGATTCCAAAAAGATTCAGAATGAGGATTACATAGAATACAGAGTGAAAATTCCGATTCTGAAAAAAGAAAATGTTCCACGTGGAACATTCAAACTGCCAGACTGAAAAAACAAGAAAAGCAATTACAAAATAACAACAGGTTTTGAGCATGAATTTATAATTCATGCTCTTTTTTTATGTAAAAGTAAAAATATTCTTTACAGAATGGCGTAAAAGTGGTATAATTATTAGTATAACGAAAGGCAGGGGAAACTTTAAATGGGCAAGGTTTTTGCAGTAGTAAATCAGAAGGGCGGCGTTGGAAAATCAACGACTGCTGTTAATCTTGCGGCATATCTTGGCTCACGTGACAAGAAAGTGCTTTGCATTGATATTGATTCGCAGGGAAACACCACTACGGGTTTCGGCGTTAAAAAGAAATCAGTTGAATATACCTCCTATGAAGTTCTTATCGGACAGGCTCGTATTCAGGAGGCAATTATCCGCACGGAATTCAAAAATGTCAGTCTTGTTCCGGCAAATTCAGCGCTTGCTGGTGCTGAAGTTGAACTGGTGCAGCTTGATGACCGTATGAACAGGCTTAAAATGCAGCTGCTGACCTGTCGTCTGGACTATGACTATATTTTCATAGACTGTCCGCCGGCACTTAGCCTGATAACCATTAATGCGCTTGTTGCCTGCGATAAACTGATTATACCGATGCAGGCGGAGTTTTACGCTCTTGAGGGACTTAGCCAGCTTATGGAAACTGTGAAAATTGTCAGGTCGAAGTATAACCCGTCCCTTGATATTGAGGGAATACTCTTTACAATGTTTGATTCAAGGCTGAATGTAAGCAATCAGGTTGTTGAAGAAGTTGAAAAGTACTTTCCGGACAAGGTTTTTGAAACAAAGATACCGAGAAATGTGCGTCTTTCAGAGGCACCAAGTCATGGAAAACCGGTTATGTACTATGATAAAAGTTCAAAAGGTGCAGAATTTTATGAACTTTTAGGACTTGAATTACTGGGTGAAAAGGCAAAACCAAAGGAAAAGAGAAGGCTTTTCGGAAGAAAATCGAAATGAGAAGGTGAATAAATGGCGGCAAAAGGAGGACTTGGCTCGGGTTTAGGGGCACTATTTGATGACAACACCACAGATACAGCTGCGTCACAGACCCTGAGAATATCGGAAATTGAGCCAAACAGGTCACAGCCACGAAAAAACTTTGACGATGAAACAATATCGGCACTTGCCGATTCAATAAAGCAGCACGGAATTTTGCAGCCGCTGCTGGTAAGACCTTATGGAAGCGGATATCAGATAGTAGCCGGCGAAAGGCGCTGGAGAGCCGCAAGAATGCTGGGAATGTCGGAAGTTCCGGTTCAGATAAAGGAACTGACTGATTCCGAAGCAATGCAGATTGCGCTTATAGAAAATCTTCAGAGGGAAAACTTAAACCCGATTGAAGAGGCGCAGGGATACTATGAACTGACTGAAAATTTCGGAATGACACAAGAAGAAATATCAAAAACAGTTGGACGTTCACGCTCTGCAATTGCAAATGCAATGCGTCTGCTTAGTCTGCCGGAGGAAGTAAGAACCATGCTTGAGGACGGAGAACTTTCCGTTGGTCACGCAAAGGCTTTGCTTTCTTTTGACAACGATTACGACATGATAGTTGCTGCAAGAAAAGCCTGCGGCGGAAAAATGACCGTAAGGGCACTTGAAAAAATGGCACAGAACGCCGGAAAACCGGAAAAAGAGGTCAGCAATGAGCGGATTGACAGCTATTTCAAGGAAATGGAAATCGGACTTCACGAAGCGCTGGGGCGTAAAGTCAAGGTTGAATACGGCAAAAATAAGGGTGCACTGATACTCGAATTTTATGATAAAGAAGACCTTTCAGAACTTGCTGAAAGGCTTACACACTAAAGCACAAGGAGAAAAAGAACAATGCTGGACATGAAATTAATCAGGACAAATCCTGAACTTGTAAAGGAAAACATTAAGAAAAAGTTTCAGGACGATAAGCTTGAACTGGTTGACAAGGTTGTTGAACTTGATAAAAAATACCGTGAAATCAAGGTTGAATGCGACAATCTGAGAAACCAGAGAAAGACAAAGAGCAAGGAAATCGGCGGACTTATGGCTAAGGGTCAGAAGGACGAGGCTGAAAAAATCAAGGCTGAAGTGGGCGAAATCGGCAAAAAGCTTACTGAAATGGAAGAACTTGAAGTGAAAATGGAGGGTGAAATCAGAGAAATAATGCTGGTTATCCCTAACATTATTGATGAAAGCGTACCGATTGGTAAGGACGACAGCGAAAACGTAGAGGTTGAGAGATTCGGCGACCCGTTTGTACCGGATTTTGAGGTTCCTTATCACGTTGACATCATGGAAAAACTTGATGGCATCGACCTTGACAGTGCCAGAAAAACCAGCGGAAACGGTTTCTACTATCTTTGCGGCGATATTGCGCAGTTGCAGTCATGCATTCTTTCCTATGCAAGAGATTTCATGATTGACAAGGGCTTTACTTACTACATTCCGCCGTTTATGATTCGCAGCAACGTTGTAACAGGCGTTATGAGCTTTGCTGAAATGGAAGGTATGATGTACAAAATTGAGGGCGAGGACCTTTACCTTATTGGTACAAGTGAGCACTCAATGATAGGCAAGTTTATTGACACAATCATTCCGGAGGGTGAACTTCCTAAAACTCTCACAAGCTATTCACCATGTTTCCGCAAGGAAGTTGGTGCTCACGGCATTGAAGAGAGAGGTGTTTACAGAATCCACCAGTTTGAAAAGCAGGAAATGATTGTTGTCTGCAAGCCAGAGGACAGCATGGACTGGTTTAAAAAGCTTTACATGAACACTGTTGAATTTTTCAGAACACTCGATATTCCGGTAAGAACACTTGAATGCTGTTCCGGCGATTTAGCTGACTTAAAGGTAAAGAGCATTGACGTTGAGGCATGGTCACCAAGACAGAAGAAGTACTTCGAGGTCGGCAGCTGCTCCAACTTAGGTGACGCACAGGCAAGACGTCTTGGAATCAGAGTAAAGACTGAAAGCGGCGAGAAGTATTTTGCTCATACTCTCAACAATACTGTTGTTGCACCGCCGAGAATGCTCATTGCGTTCCTTGAAAACAACCTCAATGAGGACGGAAGTATCAGAATTCCAAAGGCATTGCAGTATTACATGAGAAAAGACAAGATTGAAGTTAAGAAGTAAGAAAAAGGCTTTCACCGTTTGATAAAAATGTTTTTTTAAGTAATTGGGCGAGCAATGCTCGCACCTACTATAAGTATAAATTGTAGTTTGATATGTAGGGGCGACCATTGGTCGCCCGTTTTTTTAATAAATTGCAAAGAAATAAAGGGTTTCACAAAACTGTGAAACCCTTTTGTTTTATATTCCGAGTTCTGCCGGAACAAGCTTCGGCACTCTGACTTTACATTTTGCGGCGGACATTGCGATACTGCTGCACACAAATCTGATATAATTCCAGTCGTTTGCAATGGAATTTCTGGCATTATAATACTTGTCAAGTACATTTTCAAGCAGATTAATGCACTTTTTTGAACTGGAAAGGTCAAGTCTGCTTTCGGTTGTAATATCGTTGGATTCGGTAATAATATGTCTGTGCAGACAATTTTCATAGCTGATATGCTCTGAAAGGCTGCCATGAAAAAGGGGAGTGTGAGGAAAGGTGAAATAGTCACCTATAAAGTGTATGGCTCGTCCGAGGTCAAAGTAGTCGACTGGTGATTTAAGCTTGCCGTGAAGACGGGACAGTGTGTTTCTGACGTATGAGGCAGTACCGGCATAGGTGTGCCCCTTGACGTAGGTGAGAGGATTTACGTCCGGAGAGATACAGCCATATTCAAAGGCGGATTTTTTTAGTTTTCCACCAAAATCAGCTGTGCCGGTTATAAGCTTAGCGAGGTATAAATGATCTTTTGTTTCCATTGGCATCGCCTCCATTCACTTATATTATATCACCTTTTTGTGAAAAAACAATAAAATTTCTGAGAAAATTAAAATAACAATTGTTGTTTGTATGTTGAAATTATGCAAAAAAAGGACCGGAAAAACCGGTCCTTAAAAAATATTTAGTTTAATCAGTTAATGATTGTATTTCCATCCTCTGTCTTTTCAAAGAGGTGAATCTTGTTAGGATCAATAGCAACCTTGATTCTGTCCTGCGGTCTTGCAGTTGAACGAGGTGAAACTCTTGCTGTAAGCGGAATACCTTCGCAAGTCAGGTAAAGGAATGTTTCAGCACCCATCATTTCTGTGATATCAACGTCACATTCGATAATACCTGTTGTTGCATTTGAGATGAACATCTCCTCATCGTGAACGCTTTCAGGACGAATACCCATTATAACTTCCTTGTCAACGTAGTTAGCAAGTTCAGGAACAACCTTGGATTCAGGAATTTCAACAGTATACTTAATACCTCTTGAAGACTTTGTATCGCTTGAACCAAACTCAACTTCATACTTTGAACCATTCTTCTTGAGAACAGCGTCAATGAAGTTCATCTGAGGAGAACCTAAGAATCCTGCAACAAACTTGTTGCATGGTCTCTCATAAAGAGCCTGAGGAGTATCAACCTGCTGAATGATACCGTCCTTCATAACAACGATTCTGTCACCCATTGTCATAGCTTCTGTCTGGTCATGAGTAACGTAGATAAATGTTGTACCCAGTTTCTGGTGAAGCTTGGCAATTTCTGTTCTCATCTGTGCACGGAGCTTAGCGTCAAGGTTTGACAGCGGCTCGTCAAGAAGGAATACCTTTGGTGAACGTACAATAGCACGGCCAAGCGCAACTCTCTGACGCTGACCACCTGACATAGCCTTTGGCTTTCTGTCAAGAAGATGTGAAAGGTCAAGAATCTTAGCTGCTTCTTTAACCTTGCGGTCGATTTCGTCCTTTGGTACTTTTCTGAGTTTAAGACCGAATGCCATGTTGTCATAAACTGTCATGTGCGGATAGAGAGCATAGTTCTGGAAAACCATGGCGATATCTCTGTCCTTAGGTGCGATGTCGTTAACAAGACGGTCACCTATATAAAGTTCACCCTCTGAGATTTCCTCAAGACCAGCGATCATTCTGAGTGTTGTAGACTTACCGCAGCCGGAAGGTCCTACCAGAATAATGAATTCCTTGTCTGTGATTTCCAAATTTACATCTTTAACGGCAACAAAGCCACCGGGATATTTTTTATAAATTCCGCGTAATGATAAACTTGCCATTTTTATCAATTCCTCCCATAATAAATTTCTGCTAACCGGATACTCCAGATTAACTATAATAATATAATACCAAATTTTTAACAATGTTTCAAGTCACTAATTAGCCAAAGTTATTATAACTTGTTTATCCAATATGACGAAAATTTCGTTGAAAACCTTTTGAAAACCTCTTCAAACGGGGTTTGTTTCAACAGTTTTTCAACATCGTTGTGCAAAATCTCCATACACTCGCCAAGCCCAATATTTTCGGGGATTTCAAGACTTCCCATCTGTGTTCTCACCAACTTTTCAACACTGTTTTCAACACTTTCAAACATTCTTTTAACTTGATGGAATTTGCCTTCAAAAAGCTCAATAAAAGCCATATTTTCCGCATTCGGACAGGCTCTTACATTAGCCGGCAGACACTTTTCACCGCCGCTTATGACAATACCTTCGGAAAACAGCCTTTCATAATTTTCAACAAAATTTTCACGCAGTTTTACAATGTAATACTTCGGAATATGCTTTTTTGGAGAAAGTATCCTGTGACTGAGTGCGCCGTCGTTGGTTATAAGCACCATTCCCTCGCTGTCCTTGTCAAGGCGTCCGGCAGGGAAGATGTCCTTTCTTTTCAGCTGATCAGGAACAAGATCTATTACTGTGGGGTCGGTTTTGTCCTCGGTAGCGCATACATATCCGGCAGGCTTGTTGAGTATCAGGTATATTTTTTCACGGTAGATTATCTCATTTCCGGAAACTTCCACCCTGTCGTTCTGGGGGTCAATTTTAATTTCTCCCTCTCTTGTAATTTTTCCGTTGACTGAAACCTTGCGTTTCCACAAAAGCTTGCTGATGTCGGTTCTTGTATAAATAGTCTGTTCAGACAAAAATCTGTCAAGACGCTGTTTCATTTTTGCTTTTCCTTTCATTTTTTATTTTTTCAGTGAATAATAATTACTGTGTATTGTTCATTTCTTTGCTTGCCCAAAGAAACGAACCAAAGAAATGCACCGGCTGCCGCCGGACTGCCATGCCGCACAAAGGCGGCAAAGACAGGTTATCTTGTGAGTATAAGACAGCTGGGTCGGTACATACCTGTTTACTCTTGCTTGCAGCCCTTACTCGCTAACGCTTTTAAAGCGGAAAGAAAACTTTATATACATAGCTATTTTAAAGGCAGTTAAAGTTTTCTTTGGCTTTATTTTATTAGAATGACTTTAACTGTAATTATGAAGTAATCAGTTTAAACAAAGCGGTTTAGTTCATTAACAATATCACAGTGATTTGCCGCCTCGTGCGGCATAGCAGTCCGGCGGCAGCCGGTGCATTTCTTTGGTTCGTTTCTTTTTGCAAGACAAGAAATGAACAAATACCCGCCGCCTTGTAAAGGCAAAACGAAAAAAATCTTTTGTTTCTTTGTGCGTACAAAGAAAAATATTTTTAAAGGAGCTTAAAACCATGAAAAAAAAGATTGCCATTTTACTGACAATATCCGCAGTCATTGCCGGAATATATTTTTTAAGCCTCAGAAATCCGGGGAGTATTCGTGAAGAAAAGCTTATACTCAGCGAATACCAGCTTGAGCCGTACCTCAATATCCGTGGCTGGAAGGTCACTCCGTTAAGCACTGAAACGGTGAAAATACCGCAGAAATTCACAGGCAGTTTCAAAACCCTTGCAGATGAAATGAAGAAATCCGGCTTTGACCTTGAATCACATAAAGGGGAAGAGGTAACATGCTATACATATTCTGTTGACAACTACGGCGAAAGCGGTATCACGGCGCAACTGCTTGTTACCTCCGAAAACGAGCTTATCAGCGCCGCCCTCATTCAGCAGAAACCGGACGGTTTTATAAAATCAGTTTAGTCATCTCTTTACAAAATAATTATGCCATATAAAAACTTTTCCGTCAACAAATTTTTTATAAAACTGCATAATCCGGTCAGTAAAACAAATAATACCTAAAAAAGAATTGAACCGGAGGTAAATATGGCAAAGAAAATCAGCAGAAACACATTTTTAACTGAAAATTCACCGTCCATCAAAGCTTTTGCGTCCATTGCAGGCTCAAAGGAGTCGGAAGGACCTATGGGAAACTGCTTTGACAAGGTGATAAAAGAAAGTCATTTCGGACAGGAAACATGGGAACAGGCTGAAAGCGAACTGCAAAAGCAGACAGTAAGCCTTGCGATATCAAAGGCGAATCTGAAAGACACTGATATTGACTATATCTTTTCCGGCGACCTGATTAACCAGTGTATCGGCACGACCTATGGTCTGCGCTCTCTCAACATTCCCTTTCTGGGGATTTACGGCGCCTGTTCCACCATGGCGGAGGGACTTCTCCTTTCCGCACTTTTCACAGACAGCGGTATCGGGGGAAACGTTGCGGCGGCAACCTCCTCCCACTTTTCAACTGCCGAAAGACAGTTCCGGTTTCCCCTTTCCTACGGTGGTCAGAGACCTCCCTCCGCACAGTGGACCTGTACGGCGTCCGGAGCCGTTATACTTTCCCCCGAGGGTGGAGCGCCTTATGTTAAGGGGGCAACTATCGGAACGATCACAGACCTTGGAGTGACCGACGCCAACAACATGGGTGCGGCAATGGCACCGGCGGCTGCGTCTACGATAAAAAAGTATCTTGACGACACTTCCTCGTCACCGGAGGATTTCGATTACATTGTGACTGGTGACCTTGGACACGTCGGCAGTGATCTGCTTTTGCAGCTGCTTGAAAAAGAGGGCGTTGACATAAGCCGTCAGCACAAGGACTGCGGAGTAATGATATTCAATTCCGACGAACAGGACACCCATGCAGGCGGTTCGGGCTGCGGGTGCAGTGCAAGTATTCTATGCGGACATTTTCTGCCGAGAGTACAGACAGGGGAGATAAAGGATATGCTGTTTATCGGTACGGGTGCGCTGATGTCACCTACTGCCTCACAGCAGGGGGAGTCTATTCCGTCTATTGCACATTTAGTGCATATAAGTCATAACAGATAAAATTTGAAAAGTTTTCAACATACTATGCAGTGACTGTTGAAAAATCAAGGAGTTTAAAAATGGAATTATTATGGGCATTTCTAATAGGCGGACTGTTCTGTGCAATAGGGCAGCTGCTTATCGACTACACAAAGCTTACCCCGGCGAGGATACTTGTTTCATACGTTGTTGCCGGAGTTGTACTTTCTGCATTCGGCTGGTACCCTAAGCTCATAAGCTTTGCAGGGGGCGGTGCGTCCGTACCGCTGACAGGTTTCGGACATCTTCTTGCTGAGGGCGTCAGAAAAGCTGTTGATGAAAAGGGATTTTTAGGGGTGTTCACCGGTGGAATGACAAGCGCTGCCGGAGGAATTACAGCCGCCCTTATATTCGGCTTGCTGGCGGCAGCGATTTTCAAGCCGAAGGATAAATAATGCAGTTTCTGGAGGACGTTTGTCCTCCTTTTGCTGTATACTCACTTGTAAAAAATCCGCAAACGTGTTATACTAATAATACGACTGTTTTTTGGGACAGTACTAATACATATTGCTCCCCCAATTAACTACTGAACTTTTTGCTTGCTCTAAAGCTGAAATCTTACGTCAAAAAAACTTGCAATACGCCAGTATTCCTGCGTTTTTCTTCCTTAGCTTTCAACTTTAGCCCTGCGCATAAATTTTCAATAGTTAATTGGTGGAGCAATAAAAAAATAAAGGAGTGCCGGTTTCATGGTTGTTACTGAAAATTACCTCGGAAAAATCGTCTTTACCACAGACTATATAAAATCAGTTGTAAGCAAAACGGTTTCAGAGTGTTTCGGGGTTGCCCAGATGAACTGTACAAACCTTAAACAATACATTTTTTCAAAATTTCTCGGAAAACCTCTTCCGGGAACAGGTATCAATGTTAAAATTGAGGAAAACAAGGTGAAAATTTCACTTCATATTTCCGTGGCTTACGGTATAAACATATCTGCTGTTGTAAAAAGCATAAAAAATAAAGTGCGCTTTGCACTTGCTGAAACTGCCGGAATACCGGTTCATTCTGTCAGCGTATATGTTGACGAGGTAAAACTTTAGAAAGGTAGGTCTTACTATTGCTGACAGGTAGAATTTTAAGAGACAGTCTGATTTCAGCCGGAATCAGTATACAGAATCACAGAAAAGAAGTTGACAGGCTTAATGTTTATCCTGTCCCCGATGGCGATACGGGTACAAATATGTCGCTTACAATGAATGCCGCCGTAAAGGAACTTGAACTGCTTGAAGACAGCGTTTCCGTTTCAAAGGTGGCAGAAACTGCCGCAGGGGCACTTCTCAGGGGTGCAAGAGGAAATTCGGGGGTAATTCTCTCCCTTATTTTCCGTGGACTTGCAAAGGGTATGAGTGGTCTTGAAAGTGCAGAGTGCAGTGACATTGCAAAGGCTCTCGAAATCGGCGTTGACAGCGCCTATAAGGCGGTTATGAACCCAACAGAGGGTACAGTCCTTACCGTTTCAAGAGTGGCGGCAGAAAAGGCGGCAGAACTTTCAGCGGCTGACGATTTAGCCGTATTCTGGGAACAGGTCTGCACAGCCGCACAGGATGCCCTTGAAAAAACTCCCGAACAGCTGCCGGTGCTGAAAAAAGCCGGAGTTGTTGACGCAGGAGGACAGGGACTTGTCATTATTTTTGACGCAATGCTGGGAGTGTTCAGGGACGGAAAAATCGCTGAAAGCAATGAGGAAAAGGCGGAGGCTAAAACTCTTGAGATATCACAGTCGGATAATGACGAGGAGATAAAATATTCCTACTGCACCGAGTATATCATTGAGCGAAACAGCAATGCCGATCCGTTTATGCTCAGAGCGTACCTTGAAACTATCGGTGACTGCGTTGTGGTAGTTGACGATGAGGAGATAATCAAGGTTCATGTCCACACGGACAATCCCGGACTTGCAATTCAGAAAGCTCTGGAGTTCGGACGTTTTATAAACGACCCCAAGCCGAAAATTGAGAATATGCGCTTACAGCATGAAATGAAGATAAAGGAAGAGAAAATTGCAAAGCGTCAGCAGTTTGAACCTGTAAAGCCGGAAAAGGAATTCGGCTTTGTTGCGGTGGCGTCTGGTCACGGCATTGAGGAAATGTTCAAGGATTTAGGCGCAGACTGCGTTATCAGAGGCGGTCAGACCATGAACCCGTCAACGGACGATATACTCAGAGCAATACACGCTGCACCGGCAAGCACAGTGTTTGTCCTGCCCAACAATAAAAACATCATAATGGCGGCGGAGCAGACCAAAAATCTTGCGGACAGAAATGTCTGCGTACTTCCCACAAGGACGATACCACAGGGAATTGCGGCTATGATGGCTTTTGATGATACCGCTGATTTTTCAGAAAACCGACTTGCAATGACCAAAGCTTTTGAGCACGTTTCAACAGGACAGATAACCTTTGCGGCGAGGGATTCGGAGTATGAGGGTCACAACATCAAAGAGGGTGAGATACTTGCCTTTGACAACAGCCGCCTGCTGTTCACGGAAAAGGACGTTTCAAAGGCGGCGTTCAGGCTTGTGAAGAAAATGGTCAAGGGGGATTCCTCTTTTGTTACTGTGATATACGGCGCTGACGTTACATCAGAACAGGCTGAAAAGCTTGAGAAAATGCTCAATGCAAAGCTTGGAAACAAGGTTGATATAATGATGGTTAACGGCGGACAGCCGGTGTATTACTATCTGATATCGGTGGAATAATTAAACAAACGGGCGGCCACTGGTCGCCCCTACAGATTTTTCAACAATGTGTATATGGATTGTTGAAAAAATAAATTTTCGGAGGTGTTATCATGAACAGGCTTTTCAGTCCGGTATCTGCTCTTAAAGGAGTGGGGGAGAAACGTGCGGCATATTACAAAAAGCTGGGTATTTCCACAGTCTATGACCTGCTTTATCATCTGCCAAGGGGATATGTGGATTTTTCCTGTCCGGTTTCTCCTGTTGACGCTCCTGTCAATGAATACTGCGTTCTGAAAGGCAGAATAGTTATGAAAATGCCCGAACAGCGTATCAGAAAGGGACTTAGCATATTCAAAGCAAAGGCGACCGACGGTCTTAACGATTTCATGGTGGTAATCTACAACAACTACTACGGCTTTAAGGCGCTCCAGACAGGTCAGGAGTACCTTTTCTACGGCAAGGTCACCGGTAATCTTCTGCGCAAGGAAATAAGTTCTCCGAGGATAATAAAAGCGGACACAGAACCCCTTGTGCCCGTCTATCACCTCACAACCGGACTTACTTCAGCGGCAGTTCTGCAGAATATGAGAGAGGCTGTTTTAATACTGGAAAACGAGCCTTTTGACAGTATGCCTACATATCTTCTGCTGGAAAATAACCTTATAAGCCTGCCCCATGCGCTGAAAGCCATACACTTTCCGGAAAATCAGGAGGAGGCGGATGCCGCCGCAAGAAGGCTTGCCTTTGACGAAATGCTGATATTACAGCTGGGAATGCTGATGCTGAAAGAAAAGAGCCGTAAGAGTACACCGTGTGTTATGGATGAAAAAACGGATATCAGCGCATTTTTTGAAAGTCTGCCCTTTGAAATGACTGGTGCACAGCAAAACTGTGTAAAGGAAATTTCTGCGGATTTGTGTTCGGGAAGTCCTATGAACCGCCTTTTGCAGGGTGACGTGGGAAGCGGAAAGACTGCTGTTGCGGCGGCGGCTTGCTACTTTGCCTTTAAAAACGGCTACCAGTCTGCGCTTATGGCGCCTACGGAGATTTTAGCGGTACAGCATTACAAGACCTTAAACGGCTTTCTGGAACCGCTGGGAGTGAAAACAGTCCTGCTGACAGGCTCAATGACCGCAAAGGAAAAACGTGAGGTGAAAAAACAGCTTTCCGACGGTTCGGCGGCTGTGGCGGTGGGTACTCATGCCATAATTCAGAAAGACGTGGAGTTTGCTTCACTGGGACTTGTCATAACCGATGAACAGCACCGTTTCGGAGTTGCACAGAGGGCGGCACTTGCGGGAAAGGGAAAAAGTCCCCACAAGCTTGTAATGTCGGCAACGCCTATTCCAAGGACGCTGGCACTTATCATCTACGGCGATCTTGATATTTCAGTCATCAATGAAATGCCGAAAGGAAGAATACCGGTTAAAACCTATGCTGTCACCGGAAAGCTTAGAAAACGTGCATTTAATTTCATAAAGAAACAGCTTGACGAAGGCAGGCAGGCTTATATAGTGTGCCCTGTTATTGAGGACAGCGAAACGGATATGCTTGCGGCGAAAAGCTACGCTGAAAAGGCAAAGGGTGAGGATTTTGCCGATTACACTGTTGGACTGCTCCACGGAAAAATGAAGTCCGCCGAAAAAGAAAAGGTTATGACGGATTTCAAGGACAGGAAAATTGACGTGCTTATCTGTACCACTGTTGTGGAGGTCGGGGTGGACGTTCCAAATGCGTCGGTGATGATGATTGAAAATGCGGAGCGTTTCGGTCTTTCACAGCTTCATCAGCTCAGAGGACGTGTTGGGCGTGGCAGCTTTGAAAGTCACTGCATTCTGGTGACGGACAACACCGGCGAAGAATGCGTCCGCAGAATGAAGATAATGAGCAGTACCACAGACGGTTTTAAGATTTCCGAGGAGGACTTAAAACTGCGTGGACCGGGAGATTTTTTCGGAAACCGTCAGCACGGTCTGCCGCCCCTTAAAATGGCAGAACTTGCCGGAAACATGGAACTTGTAAACGATACAAGGAAAATCGCCGAGAGGATACTCAAAGATGACCCCAAGCTTGAAAGAGCAGAAAACCGTGGACTGCACACGGATATGCTAAGACTTTTCGAGAAAGATGTCGTGGGGTAGTATGCGCATTGATTAACTTTCTTGTCTTGCAACAAGAAAGTTACAAAGAAATGCACCGGCTGCCGCCGGACTGCCATGCCGCATGGGGCGGCAAAGACAGGTTATCTTGTAAGCATAAGACAGCTGGCTCGGTACATACTTGCTGACTCATATTTGTGGCTTTACTGCGCTAAGGATTTTAAAGCGGAAAGAAAATTTCAACTACATAGTTTGCTTAAAAGCAGTTAAATTTTTTTCAGGCTTTGCTTTATTAGAACGACTTTATCTGCAATTATGGTGTAGTCAGTTTAAGCAAAGCAGTTTAGTTATAAAACAAAATCGCAGTGATTTGCGGCGCAAGCCGCACAAGCCGCCCACGGCGTTTGAGTGGGTGCATTTCTTGGGGCAAGCAAAGAAATGAACAATACCCACCGCCTTGTAAAGGCAGAAAACGAACAATCTAAAATTTTTTTCGTCAAAAAACCCCGCATTTACGCCTTTTGCAGACTTTTTTGAAAAAAATCCAAAAAAAATTGAAAAAAGGGGTTGACATTTACGTTAAGCTGTGGTAAAATAATTAAGTCGCTGGGAGATACGGCGATAGCGAATAAGTGAAGTGGGAGCATAGCTCAGCTGGGAGAGCATCTGCCTTACAAGCAGAGGGTCATAGGTTCGAGCCCTATTGTTCCCACCATTTATGGCCTGGTAGTTCAGTTGGTTAGAACGCTAGCCTGTCACGCTAGAGGTCGTGGGTTCGACTCCCATCCAGGTCGCCATTTTGGCTTTTATGCCTCTGTAGCTCAGTCGGTAGAGCAGGGGACTGAAAATCCCCGTGTCGATGGTTCGATTCCGTCCGGAGGCACCAGAATGCGGATTTAGCTCATCTGGTAGAGCGCCACCTTGCCAAGGTGGAGGTAGCGAGTTCGAGCCTCGTAATCCGCTCCATTTCGCTGGGGAAATATTCTTGGCGTACGATAAATCCTAAGACAACAGTCTTAGGATTTTTTTATTATACTGTAAATAATTATATTGGCACGGAAATATGGAAACATAGTATCTGTAGGGGACGGCGCCCTCGACGTCCCGGTGCGTGACCGCACTGGACATTTCGTTCCTCACGTTGACTGTTGATTTTTGTATATGGCTCGACCATTTACCATAACGAGGAATCATGGGACGTCGTGGGCGCCGTCCCCTACAAAAGAACGTGAATTTAAGGAGCATATAATAGTAAATATGGACGAAACATACATGAAAGCCGCCCTTGCGGAGGCGGAAAAAGCCGCACAAATCGGAGAAGTACCAGTAGGTGCGGTAATCGTCAGAAAAAAGGACGGCGAAATTGTCGGCAGGGGATACAACAGGCGTGAAACCGACAAAAACCCCTTGGCACACGCTGAAATTGCGGCTATCCGTGAAGCGTCGGAAAGACTGGGGGGCTGGCGGCTTATTGACTGCGAAATGTACGTCACCCTTGAACCCTGCCCTATGTGCTGCGGTGCTATAATCAATTCACGGCTTGAAAGGGTGGTATACGGGGCGTCGGACTATAAGTCGGGGTCTGTGGAATCGGTCCAGAAAATGTTTGAACTGCCTTATAATCACAAGCCGGAGGTGGTTTCGGGGGTACTGGAAAAGGAATGCTCCGAAATGCTTTCACAATTTTTCAGACAGTTGAGAGAGAAAAAGAAAGGGTGCAGAAAATGAAAATATTCAATGTGAAAATCAAAACAATGACCGGAAAAGATGTTGAGAACGGCTATATCGAATTTGAAGACGGAAAAATCACGGCTGTCTGCGAGGGCGTTCCCGACAGCGTTTCTGACAGTGATATTGACGGCGAGGGCGGATTGCTTCTGCCCGGTTTCATAGACGCCCACACTCACCTTGGCATAATCGAAAACGGCATTGATTTTGAGGGTGACGACTGCAACGAGGCTACCGACCCTTTCACTCCACAGCTGCGTGTCATAGACGGTATAAATCCCCTTGACCGCTGTTTTTCCGAGGCTGTTTCAAGGGGGATAACCTGTGCCGTTATCGCACCGGGCAGTGCAAACCCCTGCGGGGGAGAGATAATTGCCGCTAAAACCTCCGGCAGACGCATTGACGATATGCTGGTGAAAACTGTGGGAATAAAGTTTGCACTGGGCGAAAACCCGAAACGTGTCTACAACGACAGGGACGAAACCCCTGTTACAAGAATGGCGACAGCGGCGGTGATAAGAGAGGGAATTGCAAAGGCAAAACGCTATCTTGACGATTTGAACGAGTATGAAAACGACAGTGAAAACGCTGATTTGCCGGAATATGACATAAAATGCGAGGCGCTTGTTCCTCTGCTGAAAAAGGAGATTTGCGCTCATTTTCACTGTCACCGTGCTGATGATATTTTTACGGCACTGCGCATTTCCAAGGAGTTTGACATAAAGCCTGTGATTATCCATGCAACGGAGGGACACCTTATTGCGGATATTTTAGGAAAAGAGGGCGTCACCGCCGTTGCAGGACCGATTTTATGCGACCGCTGCAAGCCGGAAATGAAGTCGCTGGAAATAGAAAATGCGGCAGTGCTTGCGAAAAATGGCGTAAAGACTGCTATCTGCACCGACCACACCGTTATCCCTATACAGTATCTGCCCTTGTCGGCGGCAATTGCAGTCAAGGGCGGAATGGATTTTGAGGACGCTCTGAAAGCCATAACCTGCAATGCGGCGCAGGCGGCAGGAATAGCCGACCGTACAGGCAGTATCGAACCCGGCAAGGACGCCGATTTTCAGCTTTATCCCAATGGCGCAAACCCTCTTGATGTTATGTCAGAACCGGTTCTTGTGGCGGTGGACGGCAAAATAGTGAAAATGAATTTTTAAGCGCAGGACTTTCTTTTCGGCGAAAAGAAACAAAAACGATGGTTTTGCCTTTTACAAGGCGGTGGGTATTGTTCATTTCTTTGCTTGCTCAAAGAAACGAACCAAAGAAATGCACCCACTCAAACGCCGTGGGCGGCTTGTGCGGCTTACGCCGCAAATCACTGCGATATTGTTTTATAACTAAACTGCTTTGCTTAAACTGACTACAACATAATTGCAGATAAAGTCGTTCTAAGAAATTAAAGCCGTAGAAAACTTTAACTGCCCTTAAAATAACTATGCAGTTAATGTTTTCTTTCCGCTTTAAAAACGTTAGCGAGTAATGGCTGCAAGCAAGAGTAAACAGGTATGTACCAACCCAGCTGTCTTATACTTACAAGATAACCCGTCTTTGCCGCCTCCGTGCGGCAGGGCAGTCCGGCGGCAGCCGGTGCATTTCTTTGGTTCGTTTCTTGTTGCAAGACAAGAAATGAACACGCATCAAACTTTATCTTAAGAGGTACTAAAAAATAAAACGCAAAAAGAACTAACAAGATAAAGTTAATTATCCGCTTTATTAAAGTTAGCGCAGTAAATGTGCAATTATGAGTCAGCAAGTATGTACCAACCCAGCTGTCTTACACTCACAAGATAACCTGTCTTTGCCGCCAACGTGCGGCATGGCAGTCCGGCGGCAGCCGGTGCATTTCTTTGGTTCGTTTCTTGTTGCAAGACAAGAAATGAACAATAAACAAAATTTCGTTTCACAATACCTATTGACCTTGTATGTTAAACATGATAAAATAAACAGGGAGGAAAAGTAAATGGTTGAGTTTGGAAATGACTGGGACGAGCTTTTAAAGGATGAATTCAAAAAAGAATACTATCTAAAGCTCAGACAGTTTCTTATAAAAGAATATAACACACGGAGAATTTTTCCGGGTATGTACGATATTTTCAATGCGTTTAAATATACTTCCTATGAAAATGTCAAGGCTGTCATAATCGGTCAGGACCCTTACCACGGAGTTGGTCAGGCACACGGTCTTTGCTTTTCTGTGAAAAAGGGTGTTGCACCGCCGCCCTCACTTGTGAATATTTTCAAGGAAATAAAAAGCGATGTGGGCATTGACAATACCGGAAAGCACGGAGAACTTACAAAGTGGGCGAAAAACGGGGTACTGCTTCTGAATAACGTGCTGACAGTTCGTGAGGGCTGTGCAAACAGTCATAAGGGCATGGGCTGGGAGGAGTTTACCGACGATGTTATAAAACTTCTCAACACCCGTGAAAAGCCTATGGTATTTCTGCTGTGGGGCGCAAATGCAAGGGCTAAGAAAAAGCTTGTTACCAATCCGTCGCACCTTGTTTTAGAGTGCGCACACCCAAGTCCTCTTTCGGCTTATAATGGATTTTTCGGATGCAGGCACTTTTCAAAGGCAAATGAATTTCTGAAAAATAACGGAATTGAAGAGATAGACTGGAGTATTGATTAAATGAAAATAAGAGATATGTTTGAAAAAGGGACAGTTTTTTCCTTTGAGATTTTTCCACCGAAAAAGACTGCTCCTGTTGAAATAATTTACAACACACTTGAAGAGTTAAAAGACTTAAAGCCTGATTTCATAAGCGTTACATACGGCGCAGGGGGAAGCGGCAATAACGTTTCAACCTGTGAAATTGCGCAGACAATAAGAGATAAATACGGCATTGAACCGGCGGCGCATCTGCCGTGTATCAACTACACCAAAGACGAGATAACCGCCATTTTAAAGGATTTTGAGGAACACGGAATTGAAAATATCCTTGCACTGAGAGGTGACATAAATCCGGATATACCGCCGAAAAAAGAGTTTAAGTACGCAAGCGAGCTTGTGGAGTTTATAAAAAGCAAGGGTGATTTTGACATTGCGGGTGCCTGCTATCCGGAGGGACACGTTGACACTCCGGATATGGTTCAGGACGTGCTGAACTTAAAGAAAAAGGTTGATGCCGGAGCGTCACACCTTATATCACAGCTTTTCTTTGACAACCAGTTTTTCTATTCCTTTGTGGAAAAGGCTAAGATTGCAGGTATCAATGTGCCGATAGAAGCGGGAATCATGCCGGTCACGAATAAGAAGTCCATTGAGCGCATGGTTTCAATGTGCGGTGCAAGTCTGCCGCCAAAATTTGCAAAGATGATGCAGAAATATGAAAACAATCCGGAGGCTTTAAGGGACGCCGGAATTGCCTACGCCATAGACCAGATAGTTGACCTTGTTTCAAACGGTGTTGACGGTATACATCTTTACACAATGAACAATGCCTATGTGGCAAGACGTATCAGCGAGGCAGTCGGAAATATTATCAGGGGATAGTTTTTCTTTTCGGCGAAAAGAAACAAAAGGTTTTGGTGGTATGTACTTTCTTTGCTTGCACAAAGAAAGTACCAAAGAAATGCACCCACTCATGCGCCGTGGGCGGCTTGTGCGGCTTACGCCGCAAATCACTGGGATTTTGTTTTATAACTAAACTGCTTTGTCTAAACTGAATACTGCATAATTGCACCAAAACTCGTTCTAATAAAGGAAAGCCGTAGAAAACTTTAACTACCCTTTAATAAGCTATACAGATAAAGTTTTCTTTCTGCTTTAAAAGCGTTAGCGAATGAGCTATGCAATTATGAGTCAGCAAGTATGTACCGACCCAGCTGTCTTTACTTACAAGATAATCTTTCTTTGCAGCTTTAGCTGCACAAGCCCTCTGCGGCGTTTGAGCAGATGCCCTTTCTTTGGTTCGTTTCTTTGGGCAAGCAAAGAAATGAACAATACCCACCGCCTTGTAAAGGCAGAACATACGGGCATGAAAAGAAATGAACATACTTAAACTATGCCTTAAAATAAAAAAATTCTTTGTATAATTTCTTTTAAGAAAGTAAAAACCAGAGGTGATTTATCATACTGACTTTAAAAAGCATCAGCAGAGGAGAGGCTCTGCGGTATATGGGACAGCACGGGGAGATATCCGGCAGTCTTGAAAAGACCGTTGACGAGTGCGAGAAAAAACTGCTCCTTGCAATCCGTCCCAACTTTGTTTTCAGAGTTTTCGATATTGCTTTCGGTGAAAACGGTGTTGAGGTCTGCGGAAGTTCTCTTGTGCTGAAAGGCAGCGATATAAGAAATCACCTTGAAGGGTGTGACCGTGCGGTTTTAATGTGCGCAACTCTCGGCGCAGATACGGACAGGCTTATAAGAACCGCCGAAATTACCGATATTTCCTCTGCCTTTGTTATGGACGCACTGGCAAGTGCGGCAATTGAGGACATCTGCCGTATGGCAGACGAGAAAATAAAAAAACAGCTGCCGGACTGCTATTTTACATGGCGGTTTTCCCCCGGCTACGGTGATTTTCCAATTGAGATACAAAAGGACTTTCTTGAAACTCTTAACGCTCCCAAGCGTATAGGACTGTGTACCGGTGAGAACAATATACTGATACCAAGAAAATCCGTTACAGCAGTTGCCGGAATATCAGAAAATCCGGTACCGAAAAAAAGAAGAGGGTGCGCAAGCTGTAATATGAAAGAAAGCTGTGCATTCAGAAGAAGAGGTGACCATTGTGGATTTTAAGGAACTTTTAAAGCAGAACGCAGTATTTCTTGACGGTGCTATGGGTACAATGCTCCAGAATGCTGGGCTTGAAGCAGGCGCACCGCCGGAACTGCTAAACCTTGAAAAACCCGAACTTATCGAAAGTATACACAGAAAATATATTGACGCAGGCTCGCAGATTGTCTATGCCAACACATTCGGTGCAAACCGCTATAAACTGAAAAATCACAGCGTTGAGGAAATAATCGGTGCAGGTATAAAAATTGCCAAAAAAGCCTGTGACGGAAAAGCCCTTGCGGCACTTGACATAGGACCTATCGGTCAGCTTTTAGAGCCAAGCGGTACGCTGACTTTTGAAGAGGCATACGACATTTTCAAAGAGCAGATTATTTCCGGACGTGATGCGGACGTTATCGTCTTTGAAACCATGACTGACCTCTACGAACTGAAAGCGGCAGTCCTTGCGGCAAAGGAAAACAGTGATAAACCCATAATCTGCACCATGACCTTTGAGGAAAATTACAGAACCTTTACCGGATGCTGCGTTTCTTCTATGGCACTGCTTTTAAACGGTCTGGGTGTTGACGCTATGGGTATCAACTGCTCTCTGGGTCCGAAACAGCTTGCCCCTGTCTGCGAGGAGCTTTTAAAGTGGACTGACATTCCTGTGGTACTCAAACCAAACGCCGGACTGCCTGACCCTGTTACCGGAGAATACGACATAACCCCCGAAGAATTTGCGGAACAGATGAAGCTTGCGGCGGCGCATGGCGTTAAGATTTTCGGAGGCTGCTGCGGTACAACTCCCGAATATATTGCGGCACTGAAAAAAGCAGTTGACGGAGCAGTCTGCGAAAAGAAAAAGGCGGAAAAACAGGCGGCTGTCTGCACTCCGTCAAAAACAGTGGTAATCAATCAGCCGAGAATTATCGGCGAGAGAATTAATCCTACCGGCAAAAAGCTTTTTAAAGAAGCACTGCGAAACAACGATATCGGCTATATTCTGAATCAGGCGATAGAGCAGATTCACGCCGGAGCAGATATACTTGACGTCAACGTAGGACTTCCGGAAATTGACGAAAAGGAAATGATGATTCGTGCTATAAAGGAATTACAGGGGGTTACTGATGTACCCTTACAGATAGATTCCACCATTCCGGAAGTACTGGAAGCAGCGCTGAGGGTTTACAACGGCAAGCCAATTGTCAATTCCGTAAACGGCGAGGAAAAATCCCTTGAAACGGTCCTGCCCCTTGTCAAGAAATATGGTGCGGCTGTTGTGGGACTTACCCTTGACCAGAACGGTATTCCTCCCAAGGCAGAGCAGAGATTTGCCATTGCGGAGAGGATATTAAACAGGGCACTGGAATACGGTATTCCCAAAGAGGACATTTTCATAGACTGCCTTACCCTTACCGCATCTGCCGAACAGGAAGCGGTCATGGAAACGCTGAAAGCCTTAAACCGTGTAAAAAATGAACTGGGGCTTAAAACAGTACTTGGCGTTTCAAACATTTCCTTCGGATTGCCAAACCGTCCCATGATTAACCAGAACTTCCTTACAATGGCGCTGACTCATGGTCTTGACCTGCCAATCATCAACCCCAATGTGGACGCCATGACAGGAGCAGTCAGGGCTTATAAACTGCTGACCAATATTGACAAAAACTCTGTTGAATTTATCGCCGCATACAACGATGCTGTACCCGCTAAACCGGCGGCAAAAAAAGAAGAGAGCATGAGCCTTGGTTATGCAGTGGAAAACGGTCTGAAAGAGGAGAGTGCAAACGCAACAGCCGCACTTCTCAAAGACCACGAGCCTATGGAGATAGTAAATGATATTCTTATTCCGGCACTGGACAAGGCGGGTGCGCAGTTTGAAAAGGGTACTATCTTCCTGCCTCAGCTTATCCTTACAGCAGGTGCGGCGCAGTCGGCTTTTGCGGTTATCAGAGAGAAAATGATGTCGGAAAACTCTTCACCTGTCAGCAAGGGAAAAATTGTCCTTGCAACAGTAAAGGGGGATATCCACGATATCGGAAAGAATATTGTCAAGGTTCTCCTTGAAAATTACGGCTATACTGTTATTGATTTAGGCAAGGACGTGCCCTGCGAAGACGTTGTGAAAGCGGCACTGGAGCACAAGGTTAAGCTTGTGGGACTTTCCGCACTTATGACCACTACCCTCAAATCCATGGAGGACACAATAAAGCTTCTTCGTGAAAGCGGCGCAGACTGCAAAGTTGTTGTAGGCGGAGCGGTACTCACTCCGGAATATGCGGAAAAGATAGGCGCAGATTTTTACGCAAAGGACGCAAAAGAAACCTGTGACATTGCTAAAAACGTAGTGGGCTAAGTTAAAACATTAATAAATATTAAGGAATTGTTAAATAACAAGTAAAATATTGTGAAAAATATTGTCAGAAAGTTAAAAATAGACCACAGCTATTGAAAAGCAGGTGGAATTATAGTATAATGTTATATATGAGAAACTAATTTTTTTCGTAAGATAGGAGAGAGAATAATGGCAGTTGCAAAACCGGAAATCGCAAAAATCAAAGAGTCGTTTATCGAAAAGCTTCAGCTTCAGTATAACGTTACACCTGACGAGGCTTCCGACAAGCAGATATATCAGGTACTTTCAGCAATTATTGTTGAATTTTTAAAGGGCAAGCGCCAGAAGTATATCAACAAGGTACATTCTGACGGCAAAAAGCAGATTTATTACCTTTCAATGGAATTCCTTATGGGACGTTCACTCAAGACAAGCCTCTACAATCTTGAAATCGTGGACGAAGTTCAGGATATGCTCAAAGAGTACGGCGTAAAGCTTGAAAACATTTATGAGTACGAGCCTGACGCAGGTCTTGGAAACGGCGGTCTGGGAAGACTTGCTGCCTGTTACCTTGACGCACTTGCAACACAGGCTTATCCGGCAATGGGTTATTCTATCTGCTATGAGTACGGTATCTTCAAGCAGAAGCTGGAGGACGGCTGGCAGACAGAGCTTCCGGATAACTGGCTTCCGGGCGGTTCAGTATGGCTCGACCCTCGTCCTGAACTTGCAATAGATATCCATTTCGAGGGCGAACTGCATGAATACTGGGATAATCAGTATCACCACATTTCTCATGTAAACTACTCAACAGTTCAGGCTATCCCTTATGATATGTACGTTTCAGGTCACGACAGTGAGGGTGTTTCAGTACTCAGACTGTGGGCTGCAAAGGCACCAAGCTTTGATATGTCAATGTTCAATCAGGGCGACTACGGAAAGGCTCTCGGTCAGAACGCTGCAGCAAATGCTATTTCAAAGGTTCTTTATCCAAACGATAACCACCTTGAGGGCAAGGCACTCAGACTTCGTCAGCAGTATTTCCTCTGTGCAGCGTCTGTAGGCGATATCGTAAACAATCATATGTCCGTTTACGGCACACTTGACAACCTCCACGAAAAGGTTGCTATCCATATCAATGATACCCACCCGACACTTGCAATCCCTGAACTTATGAGAATACTTCTCGATGACTGCGGATATACATGGGACAAGGCATGGCACATCGTTTCAAATACATTTGCTTATACAAACCATACTGTTATGGCAGAAGCTCTTGAGAAATGGGATATCAATCTCATGAACAGAATTGTTCCGAGAATCTGCTCCATCATTGTTGAGATAAACAACCGTTACTGCGCACAGCTTATGGAAAGAAACGGCGGTGACAGCGCAAAGACAACAAGAATGTCCATTATCAAGGACAATCAGATACACATGGCAACACTGTGCGTTGTTGCATCACACAGCATCAACGGCGTTTCAAAGCTTCACTCCGAGATTATCAAGCAGTCCGTATTCCATGATGAATACATGGACACTCCGAGAAAGTTCAAGAACGTTACAAACGGTATTGCTTACAGAAGATGGCTTTATCAGTCAAATCCGGGACTTACAAATCTCCTTAAGGAGAAAATCGGCGACAAGTTCCTCCACGACGGCAGTGAACTGAAGAAACTCTGCGTGTTTGAAAACGACAAGGCAGTCCTTGAAGACCTGATGAAGATAAAGAAGGAAAACAAGGAGCGTTTTGCAAAGTATGTCAAGCAGAACAGCGGTATTGTAATCGACACAGACAGCATTTTCGATGTTCAGGTAAAGCGTCTGCACGAATACAAGCGTCAGCACCTTAACGTTATGAACATTCTTGCTGACTATGAGTATCTGCTGAACAATCCGAACGCTGACTTTGTTCCTAAGACATATATCTTTGCTGCAAAGGCTGCTCCGGGATATTACCTTGCAAAGCAGATTATCAAGCTTATCTGGGCAATTTCAGAGGAAATCAGAAAGAATCCGAAAATCAGCAAAAAGCTTTCTGTATACTTCCTTGAGGACTACAGAGTAACACTTTCAGAACTGCTCATGCCTGCAAGTGATATTTCTGAACAGATTTCACTTGCCGGAACAGAAGCGTCAGGTACAGGAAACATGAAGCTTATGTTAAACGGTGCTGTTACATTGGGTACTCTCGACGGCGCTAACATTGAGATAAAGGACGCAGTTGGCGATGAAAACATCATCATCTTCGGTATGAAGACAGAAGAAGTTAACGACCTCAAGAGAAGAGGATACAATCCGGGTTCATACTATGAATCAAATCCTGTTATCAAGAATGCTATTGACAGAATGTACAGAGGTATCAACGGCTGCACATTCAACGAAGTTGCAAACTCCCTCAAGGACGTTGACCCTTACATGGTTCTTGCTGACTTTGATTCCTACAGAAAGGCTCAGGCTTATTCTTCAGAGTGCTATAAGGACACTGAAAAGTGGGCAAAGATGTCCCTCAACAACATAGCCGGCGCTGGTATCTTCTCAGCTGACAGAGCTGTTACAGAATACGCAAAGGATATCTGGGGACTTTAATTCCTGTTATAAAATTTTTGGGGGATCTGAAATCAGCAGATCCCCTTTAATTGTGAAAAAAACAAGTTGGAGTGACTAATGAAAAAAATATTTGACAGCTGGAATACAAAATACAAAAAGCCGTTCGGCGCTATAAAAAAAGGCGAACCCTGTGAATTCCGCATAAGACTGCCAAAGGAAACAGTTCTTGACTTTCCGCCTGTGCCCGTAATGGTCATTTTCAGAACAGGCTACAAGGAAACCTTTCTTTCAATGAACCTTGAAAAAGAAGATGATGACGGAAAGGTTTATATGGCAACCTATGTTCCGAAACACGCCGGAGTTCACTATTATTACTTCTCCTACAAGCAGAACGGTACAAGAAATTACATAAAGAAAACAGCCTGCCATGAAAGCAGTATAAATTTCGGTGACCTTTATCAGCTGACGGTTTACGAAAAGGAATTTGAAACCCCTGACTTCTTAAAGGGCGGTATCATGTACCAGATTTTCCCCGACCGTTTCTATAAAAGCGGCAAACCTCATGAAAACGTACCGGAAGACAGAGTTATGAGGGAAAACTGGGAGGACACTCCTTATTACCGTCCCGACGAAAACGGTCATGTATGGAACAACGACTATTTCGGCGGCGACCTTGACGGAATTGCGCAGAAACTGCCTTATCTGAAAAGTCTGGGAGTTACCTGCATATACTTAAACCCGATTTTTGAGTCACACGAAAACCACAGGTACAACACAGCCAATTACCGCAAGGTAGACCCCCTGCTGGGTACAAACAATGATTTCAGAGCACTTTGTGCAGAGGCGAAAAGATTCGGAATATCAGTTATTCTGGATGGCGTTTTCTCACATACCGGTGCTGACAGTATTTATTTCAACAAGTTCAACCGCTACGACAGCGTGGGGGCTTATAATTCAAAGGAAAGCGAGTTTTTCCCGTGGTACACTTTCTATGAGTACCCCGACAAATACGAGGCATGGTGGGGAATTGACACACTGCCTAACGTTCAGGAAAACAACAGGGAATACACTGAATATATCTGCGGCGACGGGGGAGTGCTTGACTACTGGATAAGCCTTGGTGCTGCCGGATATCGTCTTGACGTTGCCGACGAACTGCCGGACGAGTTTCTTGACAATCTCAACAGGTGCGTAAAAAAGCACGGCAGAGAGAAGATAATCATAGGCGAGGTATGGGAGGACGCTTCCAACAAGGAAAGCTACGGCGTTAAAAGGCGTTATCTGCTGGGAAGTCAGCTTGATTCGGTTATGAACTATCCTTTCCGTTCGGCTATTATGAATTATGTCATGGGCGGAAGTGCCTATGATTTCAGAAACAGCATAATGACCATTGTTGAAAACTA
>JALEVO010000014.1 GCA_022788225.1 Oscillospiraceae bacterium
ACCCCTTTCCAAAGACTTTTGATTCATTTTTTCTCATAGGGGCTGTGCCCCTATGAGAAAAAATAGGTTAAAGTTTTAGGAAGGGAGTTTGAGGGAGAACCCTTTTTCAAAAGGGTTTCCCTCAATAGGTTACGCATATAGCTGCCATAAATTCTGATTCATCTATAAAACTGACACAAACAGCTTAAAAAACTGCCTATATGCCAGCCTGAATTTCCTGTATAATAAGAACATAAACAAAAGCCCTTTGGGGTAATAAAAAATGACAGGAGAATTGAAATGAAGAGAATAAGCAGTATTTTATGGGGAATTGTTTTTGTAGCAGTGGCTGTAATTCTGGCACTTAATGCCTTTGGTGTTACCGCAGTTGATATTTTCTTTGACGGCTGGTGGACGCTGTTTATTATAGTGCCTTGTGTCATCGGTCTGTTTACCGATCGTGAAAAAAGCGGCAGTATCATTGGAATATGCATTGGTGTGTTCCTGCTGCTGTGCTGTCAGGATGTTCTTAGTTTTGGATTGTTCTGGAAACTTATTATTCCCGTAATTATCGGAATAATCGGTATTAAGATGATAGTAAAAAGTTTTTTTGGAAAAAAGGGGACGGAGGTATATAAGATGATTAAGGAAAGCGGTACTGAACTGAAAAACGGAACAGCAACTTTTTCAGGAGTTAACATGAATTTTGACGGTGAAGTCTTTGAGGGAGTTGAACTGAATGCAGTTTTCGGCGGAGTTAAATGTGACCTGCGCAATGCAGTAATTGAAAAGGACTGCGTAATAAACGCCTCGGCAATATTCGGCGGAATAGATATTTACGTTCCGGAGGGACTGAATGTAAAGATAAACTCAACTTCAGTTTTTGGCGGAGTTTCAGACAAAAATATCAGAAAAAATGACGCAGGAAATCACACACTGTACATATATGCAACCTGTCTGTTCGGAGGAGTTGAAGTAAAATGAGTACGACGCAAAAAATTATCAAATACTGTGCAATAGCTTTTGCAGTATTCCTTATTGTAAGTATTTTCAGCGGAATATTACGCTTGTTTTATATTTTCTGCAATGATGATACTGTGGGTGAAATGAAGACCTATGCTGTGACTGAAACTGTGGAGAATCTTGAAATAGACCTTAGTGCAGCACAGTTTGAAATAAAATCTGGCAGCAGCTTTGGCATTGAAAGCAATCATAAGTATCTGAAACTGGAAAACAGTAACGGTCAGCTTAGTATAAAGGAAAAGCACCAGAATTTTGGTATTCACGCTGACGATATCAGGGTTATTCTTACAGTACCCGAAAACTTTGTATTTGACAAGGCAGATATTGTTACAGGAGCAGGCACAGTAAAAATTGACAGGCTTGAAGCAGATAACCTTTCACTTGAACTGGGGGCAGGGGAAGTCAGCATAGATAATCTTACTGCGAACACCAGTGTGAAAATAGACAGCGGTGCCGGTGAACTTACAATAGACGGAGGAGAGCTTGCCAATCTGGATTTTGATATGGGTGTGGGCGAAGTGAATCTTGAAAGCAGGCTTACCGGAAATTGTGAAATTGATTATGGTGTGGGAGAACTGAATATGACTCTTATCGGAAAATCTGATGATTACAGTATAACTCTGGATAAGGGCGTAGGTGAGGCCACACTGGAGGACAGAAAAATGCATGATGGCGAAACCTATGGCACAGGAAATACTTCCATTGAAATAGACGGTGGAGTCGGCGAACTGAATATTAATTTTGATGAACAGATAGGGGCGTAAGCTATGAAACCAGAAGCTATAGTCTATACATCAAATACCGGGCATACACAGCAGTATGCCCGGATTCTTGGAAGAAGAACAGGATTGCCTGCATATACTATTTCCGAAGCGGAAAAACAGCTGGAAAAAGGAACACCGATTTTATATTTTGGCTGGCTGCACGCCAGTCATGTCAAAGGGTATCAGAATGCGGCAAAACATTTTTCAGTCTGCGCAGTGGTCGGCGTTGGTTTATGCGACACCGGAACCATGCTTGAAGAGGTGCGCAAAGCGTCATCTGTTCCGGAGAAAACACCGCTGTTTACTCTGCAGGGCGGCATTGACCGGAGCAAACTGAAAGGCCTGAATAAAATGATGATTTCCATGCTCACCAAAGGACTTGCGTCCAATAAGCAGCGTTCAGCGCAGGAAGAACGAATGCTGGAACTGCTGCAAAGAGATGCCAGCTATGTTTGTGAAGAAAATCTTACGGAAATTCTGGAGTGGTATGAGAAAGAGTATGTTTGTTAATAAGGCAGAAAAATATTCTGGAGCAAAAAAATCATCTGCGTCTGAAACGCAGATGATTTTTTCTATATTCTTTGTATTAATCATTCATTCAATAAAAGACGTCTTAATCTTATTACATCAAATATGTTTACAACATTATCCTGATTAATGTCTGCAACTTCAAGTTGTGCATCCTTGAAAGTTGATTTCTTTACAAAATAATTTTTCAGCCATACCATATCAGCTATTGTTACACGACCGTCCAGATTAACGTCGCCTATGAGCTTATCGCTTGTTGTTGTAGTTGTTACCGGAACTGTTGTGGAAGGAACTGTAGTTGAAGTAGTTACATTTGTTGTTGTCTTTGTGGTGGTAGTTGTTTTAGCTGTAGTTGCCTTTGTTGTTGTAGATACAGTAGTAACAGGTTTTGTTTCAATGGTAGTGGTGCTGATCTGCGCAGATGTTGTGGTAACCGGATTGGTTACAATGGTAGTTGTGATGATATCTGAAGAAGTGGTAGTAACCGGTTCTGTCTGGATAGTGGTCTGAGTTTGTGTGGTTGTAGTAGTAACCGCAGTTGTTGTAACAGTTGTTACCGGAGCTGTTTTGATTGTGAGAGTACCGGGAACCAGAGCCGGGCTGTATTCCTGTACATCATCTGCAAGATATCCAAAAATCACTTTCTCATTTGATGCTGAAGCACCGGGGGTTGAAGTTCTGTCAATAGGAACAACCTTGAATTCAGCCTCTGAGCCATCAGCAGCTGTTTCCTTTACCTTACCAGAGATACTGAGAAATGTACCTGAACCTTTAAGCGGAGTATCTGAAACATCAGAATATAAAACGTCTATAACGTTTGTGTCGATAAAATATGCAAACGGATCCGGCAGATTTTCATCGACTGTTACACCGTCAGCAAGTGCCCCAAGCTCTACGCTGTCAACAGTAACCAGAGATGAATCAAATGATATGCCGAAATCGCACACATTTATTCCTGTAGAAGGAATGTTTTCCATATCCATTGTTAATGTATAACTGTCACCTGGTTCTACTGTTTTTGAACCGATTGTAACAGTAAAATCATCAGCAGCAGTTACGCCTGTTGTAAAGCTGCCCAGAAGTGATGCTGCAAAAGCGCATGAAACCACTCCGCAAATTAATTTTTTGATCCTCTTCATAAAGCATTCTCCTTTTCGTTATGATAACTTTTTAAAATTTACAAGTTTCGCAGTGAAAAATGGCTTTTTGTTTTTTTACCCCTCCATATATTTTATTTACATCATTGATAAATAATTCTTTCCGGCAATCACCTCACTATTAGTGCATAAAATGCAGTTCAATGATTACATTATACCACTTTTTTTGAAAAAGTCAATAATTTTAAAGTAAATTGTACAAAATATTTTTAAAAATTTTGAATAGAATACAAAAACTGGTTTCATAATAAAGAGTTAAGGCAACACCGCACAATTAACGGCTGACGCCTTTGCCGCACATCTGCTTGCAGATTTTCCGTCATATCACACAAAAACCTCTTGACATACGCCAGTATGCCTGCGAGCTTTTTATGCAATCCGGGAGGCGACCTTCGCCTGACAAAAAATCTGACTACGCATCTGTACGACAAGAATGATGCGGTATTGCCTTAAGGCATAATTCTTTCATAATCAGAACGGCGAATCAGTTTCTCCGTACATGAAATCAAGAACCGCCTGTCTGTCATCTTCGTCATCAATCAGAACAGGCTGGAATTCATTCATTTCACCGGTATAAATATAGCATGGAAAGATTTTTTCACGGCTGCCTGTCAGCTCACCGTTTTCAAAGCTGAATTTATGCTGATAAACTATAGTTCTGTTTTCCGGCGCTGTGTGACCGCCGTAAACAAAATTGCCCAGTGAGTACAATATATTTACACCATTGTAGTATTCAAGAGGCTGGAGTACATGAGGGTGTGAACCCACAACAAGGTCTGCTCCGGCATCGACAAACCTGTGGCAGTAATCAATTTTATAGTCATCAGGATAATGTATATTTTCTGTTCCGCCGTGATAAAAAACAATTTGTAAATCAGTACTTTCAGAATATTCCATTATCTGTGAACAAAGTTCATCAGGCACAATGTAATCCCACATAGCAACGCAGAAAATAACAATCTTAATTCCGTCCTTTTCAATCAGGACAGGATTTGCAGAATCGCTCCAGAGAATGCCGTTTTCTTCAAGTGCCTCTTTTGTATCATATATTCCTTCTTCACCGTAGTCACCAATATGATTGTTTGCAATACCAACAATATCAATTCCGTTTACTGAAAATACACGGGCATTCTTTGCCGGCGACTTAAACCAGAATGCAGGGGAATAGTCCTTGTATATTTCTTCAAGAGGATTGTCTGTAAATACTCCCTCGCAGTTTGTAATGTTGAATGAACCGTTGTCAAGTACACTGCGCACTCCGTCAAAAAAGTATTCCGGTTCGACTCTTTCGGCAGTTTCATTGAATCTTTTCTCCGTAAATTCACCGCAGTATGTACCAAGAGTGCAGTCACCCATAAAATTAAGTGTTATTTCAACAACATCATCTTCAATAGCATAATCTTCCGCAGGGGTGTTTTCATATAAAATAATTGGTTCATTTTCTTCAATTTCCGCAAATACATCTTCAACTATATTTTCAGCGGTCAGTGAACTGACCGGCAGTTCCTGTGATATTTCCTCAAAGGAGCAGTTAAACATCATCACAAAAGAAGCAATGATACAAAAAATCACAGGTAAGGTCGCAGCTTCATATAACAGGGTTGTTTTTTTCATCTCAATCTCCAGTTTTTAATTTCTTTAACAATAACATAATTATATCACAATTTTATTTATTGTTCAATATTTCCGGAAAGAACTTATTTATATAAATAAAAAACCTGTACCCCAAAAGGAGTACAGGTCAGATTTATGGTATATATCTTACATTCTGAGTTCTGCGCCGATATTTTCAAGAGCCTTGAGCACCTTTTTCATAACTGAATCAGCCTGTTCGTCGGTAAGAGTACCGTCGTGTGAACGCATACTGATTGAGTAGGAAATACTCTTTTTGCCCTCGGCAATCTGCTTGCCCTTGTACACATCGAAAAGTGTAACCTTTTCAAGGAGCTTTCCGGCAGCCTTTTTAATAGTCTTTTCAATGTCACCGGCTGGAAGAGCGTCGTCACAGATAAGGCTTAAATCTCTTGTTGTTGCCGGGAACTTTGGTAGCGGCTTGTAGGAAATGTCAGTTTCAGCCAGTTCAAACATTTCCGGAATGTTCAGTTTTGCAATATAGGTCTTGACGCCGATTTCATAGTTTGCAGCAGTTTCCGGGTGAATCTCGCCCAGTATGCCTACTGCCCTGCCGTCCTTGAGAATAACCGCACTTCTGCCCGGGTGGAATGCTGAAACCTCGCCGAATGCGTCGGAATCGGACGCTCTTACATACTCGCAGTCCTTAACGCCCACAGAGCCAAGCAGTGTATCAACAATGCCCTTCAGCTCATAGAAATCCACGTTTCCGCCGTACATACCGATAGTCAGTCTGTCCGGTTCAAGAGGGAGCTTGTCGGGAGTTGTGGGGAGATACTCCTTGCTTATCTCAAAAAGCTTTGCAGTTTCGTTTCTGTTGTTGTAGTTGCGTGAGAGAATTTCAAGCATGGACGGTATTGTTGTAGTCCTCATAACGCTTGTGTCCTCGCCGAGAGGGTTTGT
>JALEVO010000028.1 GCA_022788225.1 Oscillospiraceae bacterium
GTTCATTGCACCGCAGCCCTGTTCCTTTATCATTGCCATGAGAATATGTTCAGTACCCACCAGCTGTGTGTTCATTGCGGCGGCGTTTTCCGCAGAGGCGTTAAGAATACGCCTTAAAGCCGGAGTTATATTTTCATAGGAAAGCCTTGTTTCCTCACCTTTGCCTATTACAATAAGCATCTGGTCATAGATATCCTCAAGCGTAATATTGTTCTTTTTCAGTATCTCCGCCGCAACATTTCCGCCTTCCTTTAAAAAGCCCAGTATTATATGCTCACTGCCAACATAAGTATGCCCCAGCGACGATGCAGCCTCGATTGCAATTTCAATAGAGCTGACGGCTTTTCTTGTAAACATCTCGTAGTTATCTATCATTTTAAAGCACCTCTCTCAATCTCTGATAACACTGTTTTAAGTATGCCATAAAATGAATGAAATATCTGTCGAAACCGTGCAGCCGATTTTTTTGTAACACTTTTTTTCCTCTGACATAATATGTACTATGAAACGAAATCAAACAAAGATTTCAGTTCATACATTATATTTAAAAGGAGTTGCTTATTTATGGGTTGTTTTGAAGGAAATGGATGCTGCTGGATCATCATCTTACTGATTATCATCTTCTTCTGCTGTGGTAACGGTTTTAACAACAACGGTTGTGGCTGTGGCTGCAACAACTGCAACGATGGCTGCGGCTGCGGATGCTGATTGTCTGAATCACTGCTTAACAAAAAAATGCTCCGGGAAAAATTCCGGGGCATTTTTATTAATATTCAATTTTAATCAAGCTTATACCTCAATGAATACTGCTCCAGCGCCTCCTTATACTCCCTGGATTCGCCCTTGTGAACCTTTTCAATGTATTCATGATGATTGAGTTCGTCCTTCGGACTGCTGTTCTTGCTCAGGATATGAACGCCGACATTGGAGCAGTGGTCTGCAACTCTTTCCATATCCGACAGAATATCCAGGAAATGCACACCTCTGTCAATTGCACAGCTGCCCTCTTTAAGTCTGTCGATATGCCTGTTTTTAAGCTTGTATTCCAGCATATCAATGGTTTCTTCAAGCGGCTCGATTTTAGCGGCAGTAGCTGAATCGTCATATTCAACAGTGGTGACCGCCATGTCTATGACCTCTGTTACAGCACCGGCAATCAGCTGCATATCACGGACGCCCTCTTCTGAAAGGTTCTGCTCCTTTTCGTGCATTACCTCGGCTCTCTCCATGATGTTGTAGGCGTAGTCACCTATTCTCTCAAAATCTGTTATTGTGTGAATAAGAAATGTCACGTTTCTGCTTTCAGCTGCGTTGAGTTCACAGTCAGTAATGGATACAAGATAGGAATTGAGCCTGTCCTCTATCCTGTCTATGATATCCTCACGTTCCTTGATTTTCTCCACAGTTTTTGCGTCAAAACTGCTGTAGAGTTCACAGCTTGAAACGAAGTTTGCCTTAGCCATATTACCCATATAGGCAACAGCGTTGTTAGCGTGCTGAATAGCAAGGGACGGGGACTTTAAGAAACGTGAATCAAGAATACTCTCCCCGGAATCCATAACAGCATCGTCGTCCGAATCCGGCGTCATTCTTATTGTCAGAACAGCAAGCTTTTCAAGGAGTTTATGGAAAGGAATGAAAAATACAGTTACTACAATATTGAAAAATGTATGGAAGTTGGCAATTGAACCCATGTCCATTACATCATTCCAGCCGCTTATCTTTCCAAGTGCCTTTAAGATGTATATTACCGAAAGGAAAAGAACTGTACCAATAAGGTTGAAATAGAAATGCACCATTGCGGCACGTTTTGCGTTCTTGCTTGCGCCAATACTTGATATAATAGATGTTGAGCAGGTACCGATATTCTGTCCCATGATAATCGGGAATGCGGCTGAAAATTTCAGCAGACCGGTTGTAGATACCGCCTGGAGAATACCCACAGACGCAGAAGAACTCTGCAAAAGCGCAGTAATAACAGCACCGGCAAGTACACCAAGAAACGGATTTTCAAGGCTTGCAAACACATTTTTGAATGCTTCCAGCTCAGCCAGCGGCTTTACTGATGCTGTCAGCGAAAGCATACCGGTAAAGAGAATACCAAGTCCGATACAAATATCGCCGACTGCTTTGATGTTATCTTTCTTTGTCGCCATTATTATTACAATACCGATTATGGCTAAAAACGGTGCAAGATAAGTCGGAGTGAGAAACTCCATAACCACGCCCAGCGAGGCATTGCTTTCAAGGTCGCCCAGACGAAGTATCTGACCGGTTATGGTAGTACCGATGTTTGCGCCCATGATAATGCCCACAGCTGACGAAAGCTTTAAGATACCCGAGTTTACAAGTCCGACAACAATAACCGTAGTTGCACCTGAACTCTGGATAACCGCTGTAACAAGTGCGCCGAGAATTACGGCTTTGAAGATGTTGTTTGTCAGCTTTTCAAGAATCTTTTCCATTTTTCCGCCGGAAATTTTTTCAAGACCGTTTCCGAGGATGTGCATGCCGTATAAAAGCAATGCAACGCCGCCGAATGTTGTAATGCAGATTTGAATAATTTCAGTTTTAGACATAACTTCCTCCCGAGAAGCCCCTCATTACTTATCTTTTCGGATTTTACACAAGTTTTGCACATTCTTTACTATGATTTAACATATGCAAAGTTATTATAACATACTCTTTAAAAAAAGTACATACCAAACTGAAAAAAAATCAAAATCCGCAATTTTTCATTAAAAAACCAATTTTGTTTTATGCAAACTGTCAAAATCAGTTCAATTTCATCTGACTAAGATTCATTAAATCTTTTGATGTCATTCCTGCCGCCGGTATCTTTGCAGAAACATACTTTTTAAACTTAGCCAGATCCTCTTCGCTGATAATATCCGCACCTTCAAGTACATTGCCGCCCCTCAGCGTCATGACCTGAACGCCGATTGTATCACGGGTTGACTTTGGTGTAAGAAGAGCCGTATTGAAAATAAGAGCTTTTCCGGCAGAGGACCTGACAATAACATTTGTGTCCTCCTTAATGAACATTATGCCGCAGAGTTCCTGCTTGCCGGAATATGCGTTGGCAAGCTTGCGCCTGTTAGTCTTGGTTTCGTAGGAATTAAGGGGTACTTTCGCCGCCTTGCCATTTGTAAAGAAGAACAGCATATATCCCTCATAATTTTCTTCTGCGACAGCCATATAAATAAGGTTTTCATTTTCCTCAAATCCAAGCTTTACCGGAATATAATCACCAAGAACACTTGCCTTTGTATCCTCAAAAGCAGACGCCCTTGTCTTGTAAACCTGACACTTATCCGTAAAGAACAAAAGCTCCGTTTTATTGGTAACCTCCATATGGACGGACATTCTGTCCCCGTCCTTTAACTTCTGTTCCCCGCTCATTCGCAGTGACTGCGGAGTTATCTTCTTGAAATATCCGCTTTCAGACAGGAAGATATTTACCGGATAATCAGGAATTTCTTCCTCTTCGTCCGGTTCAGTGATATCATTCTTATAGAAAAACATCGTATTTCTCGGCTTGCCATACTTTTTGCTGACATTTTTCAGCTCTGACACAATGATATTTCTGACTTTCTTTTTGTCAGCAAGTATCTCTTCCATGTCATGTATTGACTTTTCAATATTTTCAATTTCTTTAAGACGGTTTAAGATATACTCACGGTTAAGGTGACGCAGTTTTATTTCAGCAACATATTCAGCCTGAACCTCATCAATTCCAAAACCTGTCATAAGATTCGGAACAACGTCGCTTTCCTCCTCGGTTTCCCTTACAATCTTAATTGCCTTGTCGATATCAAGAAGAATCTTTTCCAGACCTTTAAGGAGATGCAGTTTGGACTTGCTCTTGTTCAGATCAAAGTACACACGTCTTTTTACGCATTCCTCACGGAATGCAACCCATTCTTCCAGTATCTCACGGACTCCCATAACCCTCGGAGTACCGCCGATAAGAATGTTGAAATTACAGGAGAAATTGTCCTGTAACGGCGTCATTTTAAAAAGCTTGTTCATAAGCTTGTCGGGGTCAACGTTCCTTTTGAGGTCGATTGCAATTTTAAGACCGTTCAAATCAGTTTCATCTCTGATATATGAGATTTCCTTTATTTTTCCCTGCTTTACAAGGTCGATTATCTTTTCAATAATTGCCTCGATAGTGGTGCTGTATGGTATCTGCGTAATTTCAATACAGTTGGCAGCCTTGTCATAATTATACTTTGAACGCAGTTTTATTGAACCTCTTCCGGTGCGGTATATCTCACGCAGTTCATCTTCATCATAAAGCATAAAACCGCCGCCGGGGAAATCCGGTCCTTTAAGAGTGCTGATTATATCGTGGTCGGGATTCTTGATTAATGCAATGCAGGTGTCGCACACCTCCGCCAGATTAAACGGACACACATTGCTTGCCATTGAAACGGCAATACCCATATTGGCATTTACCAGCACTGCCGGAAAAGTTGTAGGGAAAAGAGTAGGTTCAGTGGTAGTGTTGTCGTAGTTCGGTACGAAATCAACAGTGTCCTTGTCAATATCAGAAAAAAGCTCATTACATATTGGTTCAAGCTTTACTTCAGTATATCGTGACGCCGCATAAGCCATATCCCTTGAATAAGCTTTGCCAAAGTTTCCCTTCGAGTCAACATAAGGGTGCAACAGAGTTTCATTTCCTCTTGCAAGTCTTACCATTGTTTCATATATTGCACCGTCGCCGTGGGGATTGAGTTTCATGGTTTCACCCACAACATTTGCGGATTTGGTACGCTTACCCGTCAGAAGTCCCTGCTTGTACATGGTGTAAAGCAGCTTTCTGTGGGATGGCTTGAAACCGTCAATTTCGGGGAGCGCTCTTGAGATAATAACGCTCATTGCGTAAGGCATATAGTTTTTTTCAAGGGTATCAGTTATTTTTTCCTGAACCACAACACCGGCATTCTCTATAAATGCGTCAGGATAATTTCTCTGTACTTTCTTTTCGTTTTTATCCGATTTTCTCGCCATTTAGCCTGTCTCCTTTCTATCAGGAAATGTCTGCCATTTCCAGATAATTGCTGCCGTATTCAGCTATATAGTCCTTGCGTCCCTGCAAATCGTCACCCAGCAGCATATCAAACATATGCATTGTTTCCTCAAAGCCGTCGGGAGTGACCTTTATAAGACGGCGTGTTTCCGGATTCATTGTTGTCAGCGACATCATGTCCGGCTCGTTTTCACCAAGACCTTTTGAACGCTGAATATTAAACTTCTTGTTGCCAATCATTTTCATAATGTCGGCTTTTTCCTTTTCAGTATACGCAAAATATGTCTTGTCCTTTGTGGTTATCTCAAAAAGCGGTGACTCCGCAATGTAGACATACCCCTGCTCGATAAGTGTGGGGGTAAGCCTGTAAAGCATAGTGAGTACAAGGGTTCTTATCTGGAAACCGTCAACGTCAGCATCGGTACAGATTATGATTTTATTCCACTTTAATCCGTCCAGATTGAAGTAGGAGAAATCCTTGTTTGCCTTGGTTTTTACTTCAACTCCGCAGCCCAGTATCTTTATTAAGTCAACAATAATTTCATTTTTGAATATCTTGTTGAAATCAGCTTTAAGACAGTTTAATATCTTTCCTCGTATAGGTATTACCGCCTGAAACTCCGATTCTCTCGCAAGCTTTACCGCACCAAGAGCCGAGTCGCCCTCCACTATATAAAGCTCACGCCTGTTGACGTCCTTTGTACGGCAGTCAACAAACTTTTTGACCATATTTGAAAGGTCGATAGTACCCGCAAGCTTTTTCTTTATGTTAAGGCGTGTCTTTTCCGCATTTTCACGGCTGCGCTTGTTTATCATCACCTGTTCGCAGATTTTCAGTGCCTCGTCGGGATTTTCTATAAAGTAGACCTCCAGCTGGTGCTTTAAAAACTCAGTCATGGCGTCGTAAATAAACTTGTTGGTAATTGACTTCTTTGTCTGGTTTTCGTAGGAAGTCTGGGTGGAAAAGGACGAAGAAACAAGTATAAGACAGTCCTCAATATCCTGAAATGTGATTTTTCCCTCGTTCTGCTTGTACTTGTCGTTCTGTTTCATGTACGAATCAATCTGCGAAACAAACGCCTGTTTTACCGCACGTTCCGGCGAACCGCCGTGTTCAAGAAAGCTTGAATTGTGGTAGTACTCAATCCTGTTCATCTGATTGGAAAAAGTCACCGCAAAGGACATCTTCACCTTATATTCAGCCTTATCCTCACGGTCTTTGCCCTTTCTCTCCGCCTGCCAGAACTGCACCGAAGTAAAGTTTTTACCGTCAGCGATTTCATTAACATAGTCGGTTATTCCGTTTTCGTACCTGTACTCTGTTTCCTCAAAACTGCCGTCCTCTTTCTGATTTCGGTAGACAAAAAGCAGATTCGGGTTTATAACCGCCTGACGTTTCAGCACATCTCTGAAATATTCATCTCTTACATTTATATCTGTGAAAACTTCAAGGTCAGGCTTCCATTTTGTTTTAGTACCCGTCTGTTTCTGAGAGGTTTTCTTTTTGGTCAGTCCGCCGATATTTTCGCCCTTTTCAAAGTGAAGATTGTACTTATACCCGTCACGGACAACTTCAACGTCCATAAACTCTGACGCAAACTGTGTCGAGCAAAGACCAAGTCCGTTAAGACCAAGGGAATATTCATACATATCCGAAGTATCGTCGTACTTTCCTCCGGCATAGAGTTCGCAGTAAACAAGCTCCCAGTTGTAACGCTGTTCGGAATTGTTGAAGTCTACCGGACAGCCTCTTCCGAAATCCTCTACTTCTATTGTATTATCATTATATTTAGTTACTATTATTTTGTCACCAAAGCCAGAACGTGCTTCATCTATAGAATTTGAAATAACCTCAAAAACAGAATGCTCGCAGCCGTCAAGTCCGTCTGAACCGAAAATAACCCCCGGACGCTTTCTTACCTTGTCGGGACCTTTGAGCATAGTAATACTCTCATTACCGTAATCCTGAGTTTTTTTAGCCATAATTTCCGTCCTTTCATCAAAATTGCGATTTCAAACTATTTTATGATAACACAAAATTATTTTTTTTGCAAGTTTAAAAAATTATATTTTTTATAAACCGTTTTTCTTGACAAATCGGCTCAATTAAAGTATAATTAAAAGGTACATTTTTATGAATTGGAGATTGCCATGAAGATTCACTTCTATACAAGTGAATACATAGTCAGAAACGTCATAATTTAGACGTTTTACTGCTATGCCCTAATTAATATGTATTCCTACAGCAATATGTATTCTTACAGCCTGAAAGCAGTAAACATAAATTTTCTGCAAGGCTGTTTTATTATGGATTGGAGATGTTAATATGAGAAAGGAACTTGCAAAGTCCTATAATCCAAAGGATTTTGAAGACAGAATCTATAAGTTCTGGAATGACAGCGGCTGCTTTAAGGCTAAAGCCGACAAAAACAAGAAACCTTATACTATTGTAATTCCGCCGCCGAACATTACCGGTCAGCTTCACATGGGTCACGCCCTTGATGAAACATTGCAGGATATTCTTATCAGATGGAAGAGAATGTCCGGTTATTCAGCACTCTGGCTGCCGGGTACTGACCACGCCGCTATCGCCACAGAAGCGAAAATTGTTGAAGCAATGCGCAAAGAGGGTATCACAAAAGAAGACCTCGGACGTGAAGGCTTTATGGAACGTGCATGGGCATGGAAGGAAAAATTCGGCGGAAGAATCGTTGAACAGCTTAAAAAGCTTGGCTCTTCCTGCGACTGGTCAAGAGAACGCTTTACAATGGACGAGGGCTGTTCAAAGGCTGTAAAGGAAGTTTTTGTAAATTACTATGAAAAAGGCCTTATTTACAGAGGCGAAAGAATCATCAACTGGTGTCCGCACTGCATGACTTCCCTCTCCGACGCAGAAGTTGAGTACGAAGATCAGGCAGGACATTTCTGGCATATCCGCTACAAGATAAAGGACAGCGACAATTATCTTGAGCTTGCAACAACACGTCCGGAAACACTTCTCGGTGATACTGCCGTTGCAGTAAACCCCAATGATGAAAGATACAGGGATTTGGTCGGCAAGACTGTTATTCTCCCAATCGTTCACAGAGAAATACCTATCGTTGCTGATGATTACGTTGAAATGGATTTCGGTACAGGCGTTGTTAAAATAACTCCTGCTCACGACCCTAACGACTTTGAAGTTGGTCTCAGACACAATCTTCCTGTAATCAACGTTATGACTGATGACGCAAAAATCACTGACGATTATCCGAAATACGCAGGCATGGACAGATTTGAGGCAAGAAAGGCTATCGTTGCTGACCTTGAAGCTGAAGGCGCACTGGTTGAGATTGAGGATTACAGCCACAATGTAGGCACCTGCTACCGCTGCGGTACAACAGTTGAGCCAAAGGTTTCAACACAGTGGTTTGTTAAGATGAAACCTCTTGCAGGTCCGGCAATTGACGCTGTAAAGAACGGTGAAACAAAGTTTGTTCCGGAACGTTTCAACAAGATTTATTTCCACTGGCTTGAAAATATCCGTGACTGGTGTATTTCAAGACAGATATGGTGGGGACATCAGATTCCTGCTTTCTATTGTGACGACTGCGGTGAAATGGTGGTTACTAAGGAAGACAAGGCTATCTGTCCTAAGTGCGGAAAGGAAATGCGTCAGGATCCTGATACCCTTGATACATGGTTCTCATCTGCCCTCTGGCCGTTCTCAACTCTGGGCTGGCCTGAAAAGACAGAGGATTTGGAGTACTTCTATCCGACAAATACACTCGTAACAGGCTATGACATCATCTTCTTCTGGGTAATCAGAATGATGTTCAGCGCTCTTGAAAATACCGGCAAAGTACCGTTTGATACTGTTCTCATTCACGGTCTTGTCCGTGACTCACAGGGCAGAAAAATGTCCAAATCCCTCGGAAACGGTATTGACCCTCTTGAAGTTATTGACGAATACGGCGCAGACGCTCTGAGATTCATGCTTGCAACAGGCAATTCCCCGGGCAATGACATGAGATACATTGACGACAAGGTTAAAGCTGCAAGAAACTTTGCAAACAAACTCTGGAATGCGTCAAGATTTATAATGATGAACCTTGACGACGATTTTGAAATAAAGGGACTTCCGGAAGAACTTGCTCTTGAGGACAAGTGGATAGTAAGCAAGTTCAACACCCTTGCAAAGGAAGTAAATGAAAACCTTGAAAAGTTTGAGATAGGCATTGCGGCAACAAAGCTTTATGACTTTATCTGGGACGTTTACTGCGACTGGTACATTGAGCTTACAAAGCCAAGAATACAGGCGGGCGGCGAAACAAAGGCAACTGCACAGGCTGTACTTGTATGGGTAATGCAGGGAATGTTAAAACTTCTCCACCCGTTTATGCCGTATATTACCGAGGAAATCTGGCAGGTTCTTACAAATGAAAGCGGTTCTATCATGCTGGCAGACTTCCCTGTTTACGAGGAAAAATACTCATTTACCGCAGAAGAAGAAGATTTCTCAAAGATTATCGACGCTATCAAGGCAGTAAGAGCAAGAAGAACTGAAATGAATGTTCCACCATCAGTCAAGGCTAAAATATTCATTGAAACACAGTTTACTGACCTCTTCGGCAAATGCAGCGTATTCTTTGAAAAGCTGGCGTCTGCATCAGAAATTGAGGTTGCTAAAAAGTACGAAATTGAGGACGCTGTAACTGCTGTTACCGACTGTGCAAGACTCTTTATTCCGCTGAACGAACTTATCGACAGGGACAAGGAAATTGCACGTCTTGAAAAGGAAATGGCAAAGGTACAGAAAGACATCGACTTCTTAAGCGGAAAGCTTAACAATCAGGGATTCCTTGCAAAAGCACCTGAAAAGCTCGTTGAAGCTGAAAAG
>JALEVO010000106.1 GCA_022788225.1 Oscillospiraceae bacterium
GATTTTACAGAAATTTTTTCGCAGAGCCCTTTATTTATTAAGTCTGTCGTTAATAACCTCTGAAGCAATTTCATCAGCCGTCTGTATTTCATGAGCATAAACAATGTTTGTAAATTCAACAGCTGTATGGAATCTGTAAACCTCCATTATTGATAAAATATTTAGCGATGACTTGTTTAGTATCGGTATAGACTGACTAACTTCATATAAGAATCTGTCCTCATAAGAGTTGTACACTAATTTCCAATCAAATTTTGCTGAATGCTGATTTATTAAAAATGTTTACTTTGCCTGTAGCAAAATTTACTTATAAATTCATACACATCTCTTATGAAGACAGGATTTAAAATTATCATGTTATAAAACTATTTTGTATGGAATAATTGATTCAATTAGTAATTGTTTTTTTATAAAAGCTCTCTTTACAAGAACTAAAATAACAGGTACGGTAAAGATTCCGTATCTGTTATTTTTTTTACTTATTTCATCTTTTCTTGAGGATTCACTTTGTCATCAATTACCTTTGAAGCAATCTCATCAGCTGATTGTATCGCATGAGCATACACCTTTATGGTGGTAGAAATGCTTGAATGTCCAAGTCTTCTTGAAACTGTCGGAATATTAACCCCGTTAGCGATAAGAATCGTTGCATGGGTATGCCTGAGAGAGTGCTGTGAGAAATGCGGAAGATTATTCTTCTTAACAAATTTTGATACCCATTCAGTTAAAGAATCCAGATTCATAGGTGTTGTACCGTCCTTGATGAACAATCGGTCGTTCCTTTCTGTCTTCTTGCTTCCGTCTGCAAGGATAATTTCGATGAACGGCTGCCAGTAACCTGTTAGCTCATCACGCAGTTTCAGCCAGTAACTTCTGTATTGTTCCAGTAGTTTGAAAACCATGTCAAAAAGCTTTATGGTTCTTTCAGATGAGTCGTTCTTGGGCGATTTAGTTATTATTCCCATGCCTTTGACATACTGACTGGTCTGACGGATATGTATGACATGATTCTCAAAATCAATATCACTCCATTCAAGTCCCATCAGCTCTCCCCTTCTCATACCGCCGAAAATCAGCAGATACATGGCTAATTTCCACTTTATCGGTTCGTTGTCAAGTAATTCAAGTACTTCCCTCACCTGCTTATCATCAAGGAAAACTGCCTCTTTGCGTTCGAATTTCGGGGCTTTCATGTAGTTTTTATCAGCTACATTGAGGTGAAGGATTGTTTTTGAGGGAAATCCACTTGTTTCACTGTGAGCTTCAAACAGCTGATTGCAGGTATTGCAGGAAAGGCTAAGGTTCTTATTCAGAACTGCTACAATATGTCAACAGTAACTGCAACCTACCGCAAGGCATATATTGCCGGAGTATGCGGAGAGTATATAGGTTCAGGTAAAGTTGAAAACTGCTATAATATGGGCAAGATCGATTCAACTTCGGCAAATGCATAAATGTAGTACGTGTCGGTGACACTGATTCTGTTTCTAACTGTTATTATCTTGCAGAAGAATCAGGCGCTGATGATGAAGACGGTCTTGCAAAGTTCAAGACAGAAGCACAGTTTGAAAGCGGTGAGGCAGCTTATCTCCTGGGCAATGCATTCGGTCAGAACATTGACAACGGCAAAGCAAATCAGGGTTATCCTTTTCTCGGCGCTGATAATGTTTATTATTCAAGAAAATATAAATCCTGTAAGGAAGAAGAAATTGTATCAACCTATACAAATACGTTAGTTGAATCAGAGGAAGTAACAGAGTTCATTGAACATGACCTTTCCGGAGAGTTTGTAATCGGTTTCTGTTCAGTATGTGACGGCTATGAACCGGCAGTTCTGAACAATGGCATATACGAAATCTTTAATGCAGGTCAGCTTTTCTGGTTTGCTGAAAAGCTTAACAATGCATACGCAGCAGATTGCTATAGTGCAAAAATTACATTAGATGTAGCTGACGGAACAAGTGCCAATATAAATGGTATTGCTGCTGTTGATAGCAATCATAACATTTACCTTAATAAAAAAACTTTAAGAATTGTCGGCGATGACAGCCGTGCTTATACATGTAAAGTATGCGGTGAGGAAATTGAATTTCCACATGATTTATGCACAGAGTATAAGGCAACATCTGACGGCGCTATCCATTACATTCAGTGTCAGGAATGCGGGTACAGAAGAACTCACTCTGCTGATATGGAATATGGTATTTATTCAAATAGTCATTATGGTATATGCTGGGAAGAGATTACTGTAGGTTAACATTACGTTACGTCAGAACCCGTCACTGCGAACGCAGTGACGGGTTCTTTTTACATTGATTGGCTCTGCGAAAAAATTTCTGTAAAATCATCAACTGCAATAAAAAACGATACTAATT
>JALEVO010000035.1 GCA_022788225.1 Oscillospiraceae bacterium
TAAAGCTTGCGCTCCTGGAGTGCATTCGTGCCAAAATCGGCGGCATTGATAAGACACTTTACGAAAGAATATGACCCCACAAAAAAAGACTTTACACCCAAGCCGACCAAAGCGAGTGTAAAGCCAAACAAACGAACGGAACAAGTCCGCAGTTTTATTATAGCGGTTTCGTTCCGGAATGTCAAGTGACAGAAAGGATTTTTATTATGACAGTAAAAAGATATGGTGAACTTAAAAAGCTGCTTGGAAAACAGGACATTTTGAAAGTTCCGAAAGAGATTTACCAGTACGCAAAAGCACAGCGCACGTTGTTTGACGTTGTATGCGATGTATTCAACTACGGCTACATACTGGGTATCAGAGCGGAGAGAGCGAGAAGAAAGGGCGGTAAGGCATAATGACACCGGAAGAAAAGAGAAAACTGGAGATTATCAAGGGCATACTTGAAGATTTAAAGGCTATCACCAGAGCCGAAAACATGACAGTCAGCACTAAGGACAGCGGAGAAAGAGAGGCTACAGCATGACAGCAGAAGAAAAGCGCAAAGAGGAGTTAATCAACTCAATTCTTGAAAAGTTTGACAAGTTACAGGAAATCAGGGCGAAAAAGGATAAGAAAGGGGGTGAAGTAACCCCTTGAAAATCAAGATAGCATATCAGGCGCATGAGGAAAAGAAAGCCAAAGAGATAGAAGAGTGGCTCAAATGGAGAATGAGCATTATAGGCACGCCGAAAGTAGTTAAAAGTGACCGTCATGCACCGTATTTTCACACATATTTGTCTGTTGATTACAACGATAAACCGCATAAATAAGGGCTTTAGGGGTTGACACCCCTCCCCCTCTTGTGGTATAATGTAAGTAAATAAATAGCACGAGTACCGCCGCTTTTTTCCTTTGCCTTTTGGAGCGGTTAGTCGATTAAGACACGGGAACAACCTTTTTTTGTCGGGGTTGGCTCGTGTCTTTTTATTTTTATTCAGTCTTACTCACGGACGTTAAACGGAGGCTTTTATGGAAAATGGAATCAATACAGAAATTGAAAAGACTTTCACTCAGGCAGAAGTAAACCACATTGTAAGCGAACGCTTAGCCAAAGACAGAGCGAAAGGAACAGCAGACCTTGAAAAGAGGGAAACAGAGCTGAGAGCTCGTGAACTTGCCATGAGTGCAAGGGAAATATTAGCAGAAAAAGGACTGCCAAAGGATTTAGCTGACATTCTCAAATACTCTGATGAAGAATCCTTGAAAAAGGCAGTTGACAGAATACATGAATTAAAAAGCAATGAACCGGAAGGCTTAAAGGTCTTGGGAGATAACAGACTTCCGAAAGGTGACCACGATTTTAACGATAATTCACTTGAAAAGGCTTTCCGGCTCAATGGAAAGGACTGATTAATTAATGGCTATAAATTTAGCTACAAAGTTTCTCCCCTACGTTGACGAGAAATTCACACAGGAAAGCAAGAAATCATTGCTTACTAATAACGACTTTGACTGGAACGGCGCAAAGACCGTTAAGGTATACAAGATAACAACCGCCTCAATGACCGACTATGACCGCAGCGGAACAGGTACAAATAATTCACGCTATGGAGCTATTGCCGGACTTGATGCAACAACTGAGGACTTCACACTTACCAAAGACCGCTCTTTCACGTTTGCCATTGATAAACTTGATACCGATGAAACAGCGCAACAGCTTCAGGCTGCAACCGCACTTGAAAGACAGATAAGAGAAGTTGTTATTCCTGAGGTAGACAGCTATGTATACAATGTTATGTGTACCAATGCCGGAACAAAGGCAACAGCAAAGGCATTGACAAAATCAAACATTTACACAGAAATCCTTGCCGGAAATCAGGTACTTGACGATTCAGACGTACCCGAAACAGGTCGTGTATTGCTTGTTACTCCTGCGGCATACACGCTCATGAAACAGTGTACAGATATCACCATGGAAACAGATATCGGAAATGAGCTGCGCCTTAAAGGTGTTATCGGTATGGTTGACGGCTGCGCAGTTATCAAAGTACCGTCAAGCCGACTTCCTGAGAAATTTGGATTCATGCTTGTACACCCATGCGCAACAGTCGCACCGACAAAGCTTGAAGATTACAAGATACATGTTGACCCTCCGGGAATAAGCGGCTCACTTGTCGAGGGGCGAATTAATTACGATGCATTCGTACTTGACAACAAAGCAAAAGCAATCTACTATCAGGAAACCACCTGATAAGAAAATGAGCGTATGGGCGTTATGCTCATGCGCTCTTGTTATCGGAGGTAATAACATGAAATTAATTGACAAGCTGCTTATTAAAGCAAAGCTGAACAGAGGTAAAATGTATTTGCTTATCGGCATTGTAAGACCTGAGAACGGATTATTTCATCTTGAACTTAATCTTCACAAATTCGGTGAATGTATCAGGAGCTATGAAAGAAGATTCGATTCAAAGGAAGAAACAGAAAAGTTTGCCGAGGAAATACGCAAACTACATTCACTTGATGATGATGATATGTTGCTTTTCTTCATTGATTATGGTGAAGAATCGGGGTGATTAAATGCCACGAAAAAGATTAAGGCTTTCCAGTCCCTCAGATGTCCGCAGAACTATAAGCAAGGTCGCAAACGCTGTATACAATGGTGAATTAGAACCCAAAGAAGCGAATGCTATTCTTTATGCTTGCAACAGTGCGCTTCCCTCAATCCGCATTGATGAACAGCAAAAGAAAATTGAGGAACTGGAACGGCTTTTGAATAACCACAACATTTGACAGCTTAAAGGGGTGCAGACATGACCAATGAACAGTTAGCTACATTTATAAAGCAAGGCGGCAATGATGAACTTATACCTATACTGTGGGAGCGTATACGCAAAATCATGTATATGAAGTCTGACAGGGTCTACAGTGCATTACAGAGCCGTTTCAATCAATGCGGTTATGATGTATGGGACTTGAAACAAAGCTGTTATACGGCGTTTCTGAAAGCCTTAGAGGGGTACAAACCGGAAAGCGGAAACAAGTTTACAGCCTATCTCTCCTATCCGTTCCGGAATACTGTCCAGGAACTTACCGGCATTCGTACCAAACAGCAGAAACAAGAACCGCTGAACAGCTGCGAAAGCCTTGATATGCCGCTGAACAATGATGAACCCGAAAAGCTTACCCTTGCCGATACCATAGCCGATGATAACGCTGTAAACGCTCCTGAACGTGTGGAACTTGCTGACGATTACAGGGTACTCCATGAGGCTGTTGACCGTCTGAAAGAGCCTGTTAACCATGTTATAAGCGAATATTATTTCCACGATAAGAAAATGCCGCAGATAGCAAAAGAAATGGGTATCAGCATTGAACGTGTCCGGCAGTATAAGGCTAAAGGCTTGCGCTGTCTGAGGCACTCCCCTTTACTATTACAGCTTTATCGTGAAAACAGGCACAGCGGAAACGCTCACGCATTCATTCAGCCGGATATGTATTATCTGAAATATTTCAATTGATGTAAAATATATACCGAAACAGTATTTCGGGTAATATATGTTGTGCACCGCCGCAACCAATTGAAAAGTGCTATGCAATGCTTTAGGAAAAATGGAGGAATTCCCCTTGGCGATTGCATAGCACTTTTCTTATTCCACGTATCTACGGGCTTTGAGCCACTTTCAACAAGAAATTCTAATGATGATTTTTATCGCTAATCAACTTTAATTTATGATATTTTACAGGCACTTCATGGGTTTATGAAGTGCCCATTTTTTACCTGAAAATAAATTCGTTTCCGTTATTTTTCCGTTATTGCTATGAAAAG
>JALEVO010000039.1 GCA_022788225.1 Oscillospiraceae bacterium
TCAGTGCAGTTATGATTGTGCTGAATATTATAGTGAATGCGTCAATGGGCGGCTTCTGGGGCAGTCTTTTTCAGCTGGGAGTTTTCCTTGCAGTACCGCTTCTTATGAAGTATAACGGCGTTAAAAAGGGCGGAAAGGCATATAAGTGTTTTTTCTACATTTTCTATCCGGCACACCTTTTAGTGCTTGCGATTCTGAGATATATCGTTTTGAAATAAAGGAGAGATTACAATGGCAAAAATTCAGATGAAAACACCGCTGGTCGAAATGGACGGCGACGAGATGACAAGAATCCTGTGGAAGTGGATTAAGGAAATTCTTCTTGAACCTTACATCGACCTCAACACAGAGTACTACGACCTGGGTCTTGAATACAGAGAAAAGACAAAGGACAAGGTTACCTTCGACAGCGCAGAGGCTACAAAGAAATACGGCGTTGCAGTAAAGTGTGCAACTATCACACCTAATGCTGCAAGAATGCCTGAATACAACCTTACAGAAATGTGGAAGTCCCCTAACGGAACTATCAGAGCAATTCTTGACGGTACTGTCTTCAGAACACCTATCCTTGTCAAGGGTATCACACCTTACATTCCTACATGGACAAGTCCTATCACAATTGCCCGTCATGCATACGGCGATGTTTACAAGAACACTGAAATGCAGGTTAAGGGCGGCGGAAAGGCTGAGCTTGTTTTCACAGACAAGAACGGCAACGAAACAAGACAGACTATCCACGAATTTGAGGGTGACGGCATTATCCAGGGTCTCCACAACATCGACAAGAGTATCGAGGGCTTTGCAAGATCATGCTTTAACTTTGCCCTTGATACAAAGCAGGATCTCTGGTTTGCTACCAAGGATACAATCTCCAAGAAGTATGACCACAGATTCAAGGACATTTTCCAGGAAATCTATGATGCAGAGTACAAGGAAAAGTTCGAGTCAGCAGGTATTGAGTATTTCTACACACTTATCGACGACGCTGTTGCAAGAGTTATCCGTTCAAACGGCGGCTATATCTGGGCTTGCAAGAACTATGACGGTGACGTTATGTCAGACATGGTTTCAACAGCTTTCGGAAGCCTTGCTATGATGACTTCTGTTCTGGTTTCACCGGACGGCGTTTACGAATATGAGGCAGCACACGGAACAGTACAGCGCCACTATTACAAGTACTTAAAGGGCGAGGAAACCTCCACAAACTCAGTTGCTACTATTTTCGCATGGAGCGGTGCACTGAGAAAGAGAGGCGAACTGGACGGTAACAAGGAACTTATGGACTTTGCTGACAAGCTTGAAAAGGCTACTATCCAGACAATCGAAGAGGGCGTTATGACTGGTGACCTTTACCTGCTTTCAAAGCTTGAAAACAAGAAAAAGGTTGACTCAAAGACATTCCTTGAGGAAATCAACACAAGACTTGCCGCACTTATGGCATAAGTTTTAAACCAGTGTTTTCGGCTGCTGCACAAACGGCAGCCGAAAAAGTGTGTATACATATAAGGCAGTACCGCATATCTGTACGGCAATAATTATGCGGTATTGCCATAAATTATTATTTTAGAGAGAAGGATCATATCTAATGTCAAAATCCTTGATTTCGGCACCGGTTATAAAAAGACTGCCGAGATATTACCGTTTTCTGGGGGAACTTGAAAAGCAGGGATTTATCAGAATCTCAAGCCGTGAGCTTTCGGAAAAAATGGGCCTGACGGCTTCACAGATAAGGCAGGACTTAAACTGCTTCGGCGGTTTCGGTCAGCAGGGATATGGCTATAATGTAAAGGAACTGCACAGGACGATAGGTGAAATTTTAGGCATAAATGCCGGAAATAAAACTATACTTATCGGTGCCGGAAACTTAGGCAGTGCCATTGCATCACATATAGATTTTAAAAAGCGTGGATTTGAGCTTGTCGGGATTTTCGACAGCGATCCGGAAAAGACAGGGCAGATTATTTCCGGAATAAGCGTTTCCCACACGGATTCCATTGAAAAATTCTGTAAAGAGAAAAATCCGGTCTGTGCTGTTCTGTGTATTCCGAAAACGGCAGCCCAGGAAATAGCCAATAAGCTTGTGACCCTTGGAATAAAGGGATTCTGGAATTTCAGTCACTACGACCTTAAAATGGAACATAACGACAGCATTGTTGTGGAAAATGTTCACCTTGCAGACAGTCTTATGACTCTTGCATACGGGCTTCACTCAAATGCTGAGGATGAAAACTGAGGACTGCGTCTGGCAGTCCTTTTGCGTGTTTATCTAAGAAACTTTTTATTTTATGTATAAAAAACGTATATTTTATGAATATTTTAGGAATTTTTGCATATTTATGCAAATTGTCACTTGACATTTACGCATAAAGGTGTATAATGTAAGTAATATATAGTAAACGTCAGATTATTCTTGATGTTTAATATAAAATTAACGGAGGATTACAAACATGAACAAACCCGCACCAAAGAAAGAAATTAAAAAAGTAGTATTAGCATATTCAGGCGGTCTTGACACATCAATCATCATTCCATGGCTGAAAGAAAACTACAACAACTGCGAAGTTATTGCAGTTTCAGGCGATGTTGGTCAGGACAGCGAACTGGAAGGCCTTGAAGAAAAGGCTAAAGCAACAGGCGCTTCAAAGCTTTATATTGAACACCTTACAGAAGAATTTATCACAGATTACGTTTTCCCTACAGTTCAGGCAGGCGCAATCTATGAAAACAGATATATGCTTGGTACTTCCTTTGCACGTCCTATCATTGCAAAGAGAATTGCTGAAATTGCAATTGCAGAAGGCGCAGACGCTATCTGCCACGGCTGTACAGGTAAGGGCAACGACCAGGTTCGTTTTGAACTTGCTATCAAGGCTTTCGCTCCTGATATGGAAATCATTGCTCCGTGGAGAATCTGGGACCTCAAGTCAAGAGATGAGGAAATTGACTACGCAGAGGCTCACAACATTCCGCTGAAGATTAACCGTGAAACAAACTATTCAAAGGACAAGAACATCTGGCACCTTTCACACGAAGGTCTTGACCTTGAAGACCCTGCAAACGAGCCGCAGTACGAAAAGGAAGGCTTCCTTGAAATGGGCGTTTCTCCGATTCAGGCACCTGACAAGCCGACTTATGTTACAATCCACTTTGAAAAGGGTGTTCCTACAGCAATTGACGGCAAGGAAATGGGCGCAGTTGAGCTTGTAAAAACTCTGAACAAGCTGGGCGGCGAAAACGGTATCGGTCTTGCTGACTTAGTTGAAAACCGTCTTGTTGGTATGAAGTCAAGAGGTGTTTATGAAACTCCGGGCGGTGCTATCCTTTACCATGCTCACGAAGTACTTGAAACAATCACAATTGACAAGGAAACTGCAAGAATGAAGCAGTATATCGGAATCAAGTTTGCTGATATCGTTTACAACGGTCAGTGGTACACACCTCTTCGTGAGGCTCTTAGTGCATTTGTTACAGAAACACAGAAAACTGTTACAGGAGATGTTAAGCTGAAGCTTTACAAGGGCAACATCATCAATGCCGGCGTTACTTCACCATACACACTTTATGATGAAGAAGTTGCTACATTTGACGCTGACGAGGTTTACAATCAGGCTGACAGTGCAGGATTTATCAACCTGTTCGGACTGCCAATCAAGGTTAAAGCAAAGCTTGATCAGAAGAGAAATAATAAGTAAGATAATACATAGTGTTTTTATATGGGCGGACATTATCTGTTCGCCCGTATGTGCATTAAGGAAGTACTGATAATTAAAAGGTTTTTGTAAAGGTGATTAAATTTAAAAGTTTCGCAGAATTATCTGTAGGGGCGAGCATTGCTCGCCCGAATCGACAACAATGCACAGGCTTACGGGCGACCAGTGGTCGCCCCTACAAAAGCAATTATCAGTAATTCCTTAAAATCCATACATCGAAAGGAAAAAGCCATGGCAGATAAAATGTGGGCGGGAAGATTCTCAAAGGAGGTTGACGAAACCGTCAATGCGTTCAACTCCTCTATATCCTTTGACGGAAGAATGTACCGCCATGATATTCAGGGAAGCATCGCCCATGCGACTATGCTTGGTGAATGCGGAATTATTTCAAAGGACGACAGCGAAAAAATTATTGAAGGACTTAAAGGCATTCTTGCGGATATCGAAAACGGCAGTCTTGAAATGGATATGACCGCCGAGGATATACATATGTTTATTGAAGCGGAGCTGACAAAACGCCTTGGTGACGTTGGAAAAAGACTTCACACCTCACGTTCAAGAAACGATCAGGTGGCGCTTGATATCCGTCTGTATCTTAGAGACGAAATTGCGGAGATAAAGGCGCTGGTGTTAAAGCTTGCGGATACACTCTGCGATATGGCGCAAAAGCACACGGAAACAGTAATGCCCGGCTATACTCATCTTCAGAGAGCACAGCCTGTTACCCTTGCACATCATCTTATGGCGTATGCACAGATGTTTTTAAGGGATTTAGGACGTCTTGACGATGCCGCCGGAAGAATGAACGAATGTCCGCTGGGAAGCTGTGCACTGGCAGGTACTACCTACAATATCGACAGGCACATGACTGCACAGGCTCTCGGCTTTGACGGACCAATGCTCAACAGCCTTGACGGTGTTTCCGACAGGGATTTCTGCGTTGAACTGGCTTGCACAATATCCCTTATAATGACACATCTTTCAAGATTTTCTGAGGAAATCATAATGTGGTGCTCTTGGGAATTCAAGTTCATTGAACTTGACGATGCCTACGCAACAGGCTCGTCTATCATGCCGCAGAAAAAGAATCCGGATATTACTGAACTGATAAGAGGAAAAGCCGGCAGAGTGAACGGAAATCTTATGACGCTCCTCTCAATGCTCAAAGGTCTGCCCCTTGCATATAATAAGGATATGCAGGAGGACAAGGAGGCAATTTTTGATTCAGTTGACAATGTAAAGCTTTGCCTTAAAACGTTCATACCAATGATTGAAACTATGAGAGTAAACGCCGACAAAATGAGAGCGGCGGCGGCTGGGGGCTTTATCAATGCTACTGACTGCGCTGATTATCTTGTAAAGCATGGTATGCCGTTCCGTGATGCTTACAAAATCACCGGCAGACTTGTTGCTGAGTGCATTGACAAGGGGCTTACTCTTGAAACTCTCCCTCTGGAAAGCTACAGAGAACTTTCAGAGCTTTTTGATGAAGATATTTACAAGGCAATCAGCCTTGAAACCTGCGTTGGAGAGAGAAAGTCATTCGGCGGTCCTGCGCCGGAGGCTGTCAAAGAACAGATTAAATTGACAAGAAACCGACTTGGAGCTTATCATGAGTAAAAAGCATCTTGTGTTTATTATAATACTGACAATTTCCGCCATGCTTTTGTGGATTCTCGGGGAAGTGCTGATTGTGGCAGTTTTCAAATTCGGCGGAAAAGCGTCAGTTGGCTGGACTGTTTTTATGGTCGTGGCTACAGTTGCCATAAGCCTGTGGAAGGGCATGAAGGACGACAGCGGTAAAAACAGCAGAAAATGGTAGTAGGAATGGAGAAAGAAAATGGCTGTAAAGGTTTATATTGACGGTCAGGAGGGTACGACCGGACTTAAAATACTGGAAAGATTCAAGGGCAGAAACGACATTGAACTGCTTAGAATCGACGAGGACAAGAGAAAGGATCTGGACGAGAGAAAAAAGCTTATCAATTCCTCTGATTTCACTTTTCTCTGTCTGCCGGACGCTGCGGCAATTGAGGCGGTGTCACTGGTTGAGAATGACCATGTAAGAATAATCGACGCCTCAACCGCCCATAGAACAAATCCGGACTGGGCATACGGTTTTCCGGAACTTTCACCGGAGCACAGGGAGAAGATTCGCACATCAAAGCGTGTTGCGAATCCGGGGTGCTATGCAAGCGGATTTATTTCAATTTGCTATCCGCTGGTAAAGGCTGGAGTTATGCCCCAGTATTATCCGGTTTTTGCGTACGCAACTTCCGGTTACAGTGGTGCGGGAAAAAAGGCAATTGCGGCTTATGAGAGCGATGACAAGCCGGCAGAGCTTTTAAGTCCAAGACAGTATGCACTGAATATGAACCACAAGCATTTGCCGGAAATGCAGAAAATTTCCGGTCTTGCATACAAGCCTATGTTCAACCCTATTGTTGACAACTATTACAGCGGCATGGTGGTTTCAATACCTCTTCAGGGCAGACTTTTGCAGAAAAAGTACACGCCGGAACAGGTGAGAGAAGTTCTTTATGAAAATTACAAGGACTCAAAGCTGATTGAAGTAAAGCCTGCTGGCAGCGAGTGCGTTCCGGACGGTTTTCTCACATCAAATGGTTTAAGCGGTACTAACAAAATGGAACTTTACGTTTTCGGCGACAGTGACCAGATGCTCCTCTGCTCCAGACTTGACAATCTTGGGAAGGGTGCGTCGGGTGCGGCAGTGCAGTGCCTGAACATTATGATGGGTATTGATGAAACTACGGGGCTTGTGTAAGGGGAAACAGCTATGATTAAAAAGATAGAATTTGAAGGATTTAAATATATTGACGGCGGTGTGTGTGCCGCACAGGGCTTTAAGGCTAACGGTATACAGTGCGGACTGGCTCATGCCGGAGCGGCTGTTACAAAAAAGAAAAACGACCTTGCTGTTATTGTTGCGGACAAGGAATGCAGTGCGGCGGCAGTTTACACCTCAAACAAGGTAAAGGGTGCGCCGGTTGCTGTCACAAAGAAGAATATTGCCGACGGAAAGGCAAGGGGCGTTGTGGTAAACTCTGTAAACGCCAACACCTGCAATGCGGACGGTCCGGAAAAAGCACAGAAAATGTGTGAACTTGCGGCAAAGGAATTTGGTCTTGAACCGACTGATTTTATCGTAGCGTCAACAGGCGTTATCGGTCAGCCATTGCCTATCAAACCAATCGAAAAGGCTATGCCGGAGCTTTGCAAGGGCGTAAATTATGACGGAAACGCTGCGGCAGTTGAGGCTATTATGACTACTGATACAATGCCGAAAGAAGTTGCCGTTGAGTTTGAGATTGGCGGTAAAAAGTGCGTTATGGGCGGTATGCTCAAGGGAAGCGGTATGATTCACCCCAACATGGCGACAACTCTTTCATTTATCACAACTGATATAGCAATTGCTCCGGAGTATCTCCAGAGAGCGCTGAGCGATGTTGTGAAAAAAACTCTCAATATGGTAAGCGTTGACGGTGACCAGTCCACAAACGATATGTGCTGTGTTATGGCAAACGGCATGGCGGAAAATGCTGTAATAGACAGCGAAAATGACGATTTTGACAGGTTTGAAAACGCTCTGTATGTTATCATGATGAACCTTGCAAGAATGATGGCAAGGGACGGCGAGGGCGCAACAAAGCTTATTGAGTGCGTGTGTGCCGGTGCAGACGATATAAAGACTGCTCAAATCGTTGCCAAGTCAGTTATCACCTCCAGTCTTTTCAAGGCTGCGATTTTCGGCGAGGACGCCAACTGGGGACGTATCCTCTGCGCTGTTGGCTATGCTGACGCTGAATTTGACATAAACATGGTTGACGTTGACCTTGCGTCTGAGGCTGGCAGAATTGCCGTTTGCAGAAACGGTGCGGGAGTGCCTTTCTCGGAGGACGAGGCTAAGAAAATTCTCATGGAAGAGGAAATAACAGTTCTTGTGACAATCGGTGACGGCGAGTATTCTGCCGCAGCATGGGGCTGTGACCTGACTTATGACTATGTTAAGATAAACGGGGATTACCGTTCATAATACGGGGAGAAAGTAAAGAAAAATGGAAATATCAAACAGTACAAGGGCAAAAGTCTTAATGGACGCTCTGCCCTACATTCAGAATTACAATAACAAGGTTATCGTTGTGAAGTACGGCGGAAACGCTATGACCAACGATGAACTGAAACAGGCGGTTATGAGCGATATCGTACTGCTGTCACTGGTGGGAATCAAGGTTGTTCTTGTTCACGGCGGCGGTCCGGAAATCAGCGATATGCTCAAAAGACTGGGAATTGAAAGCCATTTTGTAAACGGTCTGAGATACACCGACAAGGACACCATTGACATTGTTAAAATGGTGCTTGCCGGAAAGGTAAACAAGGAGCTTGTTGCTCTGCTGGCTGAACACAAGGGCAATGCCGTTGGACTTTGCGGTATTGACGGCAGAATGCTCATTGCTGAAAAGGCAGAGGGCGAAAACGGTGAGGACTTAGGCTTTGTGGGCAACATCAAGAGAGTAAACACAAAGCCAATCACAGACGCTTTAAACAACGGCTGTATTCCTGTTATAGCAACTGTTGCCTGCGGTCTTGACGGTCAGACCTACAACGTCAATGCGGACACAGCGGCGTCAAGAATTGCGGCTGAGCTGGGTGCGGAAAACCTTATCCTTATGACGGATATTGCCGGACTGCTGAGAGATAAAAACAATCCGGATACGCTCATTCCTTTTGTGAATGTCAGCGAAGTGCCGTTTATGAAAAGACAGGGTATTATTTCCGGCGGCATGATTCCGAAAATCGACTGCTGCGTTGAGGCTGTCAGACGAGGAGTCAAGAAAACTTCCATTATCGACGGCAGAGTGCCGCACTCGATTCTTATTGAAATACTCTCAAGCGAGGGTATCGGTACACAGTTCAAATAATGGAAAAATTTATTTCAGCAGTACCCTTTATTTTAGGGATAATACTTATTCTTGCCGGTCTGGGCAGAACAGCTTACCGCATTAAGGGAGCGTTACATATACAGGGGACTGTGACTGATATTGCTAAAACGCCGAAAAAATATGCAAGGGTAAAGACTACGTTTGAGGCTCCGGTTGTCAGATATTGCGTTAAAGGGACTGAATACAGCGGAGTGTCACGGAAATTTTATCCAGAGGGCGTTATGAGTTTTAAAAAGGGGAAACCCATTGAAATAAGGGTAAACAGGCGCAATCACCGCCATTTTGTACCCGAAGGAAGCGGCAGAACGCCGGAAAAACTGCTGATAGTCTGCGGAGTGTTCATGATTATTGCAAATGCAGTTATTTTATGGCGTTACTGACGTCTGAAAGGAATGAAAAAATTGAATACCATAGAAAAATTCAACGATAATGTTATGCATACATACGGCAGATATGACGTTGTTCTTGAAAAGGGAAGCGAGAGAACCTGTGTTGATGAAAACGGGAAGGAGTACATTGATTTCGGCAGCGGAATCGGTACAAACTCTTTAGGTTTCTGTGATGAGGACTGGTCTGAGGCTGTGTGTAAGCAGGTGAAGTCCATTCAGCATACTTCTAACTATTACTACACAAAGGTTCAGGCTGATTTTGCTGAAAAGCTCTGCAAAACTACCGGATACTCAAAAGTATTTTTCGGAAATTCCGGCGCAGAGGCTAATGAATGCGCAATAAAGCTTGCAAGGAAATACAGCTTTGACAAATACGGAAAGGGCAGGCATAATATAGTAACACTGGTAAACTCCTTCCATGGCAGAACGCTCTGCACACTTGCCGCAACAGGACAGGACGTTTTCCACAATTACTTTTTCCCGTTCCCCGAGGGCTTTGTATACGCAAAGGCTAACGACAAGGCAGACCTTGAATCAAAGCTTGACGGCGCCTGTGCGGTCATGATGGAGTTTGTACAGGGCGAGGGCGGTGTAAACTGTCTTGACAAGGATTTTGTGGACTTTGTTTTCGATATCTGTGCAAAGAAAGATATCCTCGTTATTGCCGATGAAGTACAGACTGGTGTCGGCAGGACAGGAAAATTCTTAGCGTCTGAGCATTTCGGAGTACACCCGGACATAACAACTCTTGCAAAGGGGCTTGCCGGCGGCGTTCCTGTGGGAGCGTGTCTTGCGTCTGAGAAATGCTCTGAAGTACTGACCAAGGGTACTCACGGCTCTACTTTCGGCGGAAACCCTATAGCCTGTGCCGGAGGAAATGTTGTAGTTGACAAGGTGACTGCACCGGGATTCCTTGACGAAGTCACAGCCAAGGGGAAATATTTCAGGGAAAAGCTGACGGAGCTTGACGAGGTTGAAAGCGTTTCCGGAATCGGCCTTATGATAGGCATAAAGCTTAAAACCATGAATGCCGCTGACGTTGCCGCAAAGGCACTTGAAAAGGGTCTGCTTATACTGACAGCAAAGGAAAAGGTAAGACTTCTCCCTCCGCTTAACATAACCTATGACGAGATTGACAGGGGACTTGATATACTCAAATCTATTCTGAAGGGCTGATTTATTATGGTTGATCTGAACGTAATTCCAAAGGGAAATAAATTCATTGTGCTGGACCAGAAAGAGCGAACGATTTATAATATCAAAACCGGTATGGGCGGCAAAACGCACCTTATAAATTCAGGCGGCTACAAGCTTTTTTACTTTACCTGTGACAAAAAAGCCAAGAAACCTGTGTTTACCGTCTATAATGACGACAAAGTGATGTTTACTGCTGAGTGTACTTCGCTGTTTCTCGAACCGGGTATTGCAATCAGGGGAGAAAGGGCTAATCTTGATATTGTAAGCCACGACAGGCAGGAATTTAAGATAATGGACGGCGAAAATCAGATTGGAACAGTAACCTCGCAGGAAGAAAAAAAAGAAACAAAATATCTGATTGAGATAGACGAAAAGTATTTTGACGACTATATCCCGCTTATTGCCGTTTTTATTGATATGTCTTTCGGCAAAATAAACAAGGGATAAACGAAAGGATGAAATTATGAAGCACTTATTAAAAATGCTCGACCTCTCAAAAGAGGAAATTACTGATATTTTAAACCTTGCTGACCAGCTTAAATACGAGCTGAAGCACGGCATTCCGCATCCGCACCTCAAAGGCAAATCTCTGGGAATGATTTTCCAGAAAGCCTCTACCCGTACCCGTGTATCATTTGAAACAGGTATGTACCAGCTGGGAGGATATCCGCTGTTTCTGTCCGCAAGCGAACTGCAGATAGGCAGAGGAGAGCCAGTTCAGGATACTGCCCGTGTTCTTTCACGCTACATTGATGGTATCATGATTCGTACATTCGACCAGAAAGAGGTTGAGGACTTAGCTGAATACGGCAATATTCCGATTATAAACGGTCTGACAGACTTTTCACACCCATGTCAGGTTCTTGCCGACCTTATGACTATCCGTGAATTCAAGGGCAGTTTTGACGGTCTGAAAATGTGCTATATCGGCGACGGAAACAATATGGCAAATTCCCTTATCGTAGGCGGACTTAAAGTGGGCATGAGCGTTGCTGCTGCAACACCTGTTGATTACCGTCCGGCAAAAGAGGTAATGGACTTCGCACAGGGCTTTGACTGCTTTACAATCACAAACGACCCGAGAGTTGCCGCAAAGGACGCAGACGTACTTCTGACAGACGTATGGGCATCTATGGGACAGGAAGGTGAAGCAGAGGAACGCCGCAAGGCATTTGTGGGATATCAGATAAATGATGATATCATGGCACTTGCAAAGTCTGATGCACTTGTTATGCACTGCCTGCCTGCACATCGTGAGGAAGAGATTACTTCAAAGGTGTTTGAGGAACACGCAAACGAGATCTTTGAAGAGGCAGAAAACCGTCTTCACGCACAGAAAGCAGTTATGGTCAAGCTGATGGGTTAATGGATATTATAAAAGTTATCGCCAGCCTTAAACGGGCTGGCGATTCTGCTTGTCGAACAAGCCAACTTAACCCGCCGAAGGTTGAACTAAAAGTTTCGCCAGCCTTTTCAAAGGCTGTGGGTTTCCAAAGGGCAAAGCCCTTGGTCGCCCTCCGCAGAGGGCGAAACTCCCCTAAAAGCCGCCGTTAAAAGAAAGCAAAACCAGTTATACTAACGGTACAAATCAGCTAACCAAAACATAATTTATCCACGGTGGCTTTGTCATTCAACAGCACAGCGCATTGAATGACCGCCGACAGGCGGAAAAATCTGACGATACGAATAAAGTTAAACCTCAAAAATACAACTAAACCCCTACGTAATGCACGTAGGGGTTACTTGTTTCGTACCCTTAGTTTTTCGCCGCCTGACGGCGGTTCATTTAAATAGCTGCGCTCTTAAATGAATAAAGCCGCCGGGAATATTTTGAATTTTGGTTAGTTTACTTTGGCTGAAAGTTTGCATGGTTTTACGTTCTGTAAGCGACGGCTTTTTGAGGAGTTTCGCTCACTGCGGTGAGCGATAAAGGGGACCGCCGTCCCCCTTAACCCCCTGCAGCCTTTGAAAAGGCTGGCGAAACTTTTAGTTCAACCTTCGGCGGGGTTAGCTTGACGGTTTAGCGGCTGGCGATTTGTTTTTTACTTTATCACTCTGTCGCTGACATCATTGCTTCAATCTGTTCATCGTATGCGTTGAATATCTTTTCAATATCCTCCGGACGCTGACCGTTCTTGCCCTCATCATCAGGCTCATTGGGTTCGCCGAAAGTTACAGAGTAAAGGTAGATAACACCGTTATAGTCGTACTGACAGCTGACTGAAACCTCGCTGAACTTTTCAAAGCTTTCGTCTGTGTCAAATTTAACGCTGACAATGCCGAAATTTCCGCTGTTGGAAAAAATGGATTTTGTGTCAAGCTCTTCGGGATTATACTTCACACTTACCTTATACGGCATAGCCTTGTCGCCGGTCTTTTCCTTTTCGACTGTTCTTTCAGCGTCGGAATCAAGGAGAGCTGAAAGTATTCCCCGATACTTTTCGCTCAGACCCTCATACTCAAAGTCCTCCCAGACTGCGTCCTTTTTGTCGGGGACGTAATAGTATGATGAAGAAATTACAGTCAGGGCATTGTTTCTGTAGAATTTCAGAGTGCCGCTGACGTCATATTCCATGAATGCGCAGTCGTTGCCAAGCTTTGACGCTTCAATAAGAGTGTTGGCGGAATCAGCGGTTTTAGAAATCTGAATGTAGTAATCTTCTTCAGTACCGTTTTCGCTGATATAGGTTTTGAAATCCTGATAGATTTTTTCATTTTCCTCACTGTCGTCACCGCAGGCGCAAAGGGAGAGTGTAAGCAGTGCGGCAGTGAGCATTGAAATAATTTTTTTCATTAGTAATCCTCGCAGTTTGTTATTGCACCGGTGGGGCAGGCGTCATAGCAGGTTCCGCAGCCGGTACATTTATTGTAATCTATAACTGCGTGGAAGTCAACCACTTTTATAGCGTCGCTTAAACATTTTTTCTCGCAGATTTTACAGCCGATACAGCCGTTTGCACAGGACTGCTTTGTCACCTTGCCGTTATCCTTTGAGGAGCATTTAACGTCAATGTGCTTTGCCACAGGCTTTATGGAAATAAGACCGTTAGGACAAACCTTTACGCACTTTCCACAGGCACCGCAAACTCCTGTTACCTCGGCAACGCCGTTTACAATTTCAATTGCGTGTTCGTCGCAGACGTTTACGCAGTCGCCGTAGCCTAAGCAGCCGAAAGTACAGGTTTTTTCTCCGCCGTGGAATCTCTTTGCGGCGGCACAGCTCTGAACACCATCAAACTCAAAGCGTTTTTTCACTGCCTCGCAGTTGCCACGGCAGTGTACAACAGCAGTTTCCGGAACGACTTCCATAGCCGCAGTACCCAGAATAGAACTTATCTTTGCGCTCACCTCTGCGCCGCCCGGTTTGCAGAGATTTGTGGGGGCATTGTTTTTTACAATTGCGTTTGCGTAGTCCGAACAGCCGGCAAATCCGCACGCACCACAGTTTGCCTGCGGCAGGGAATCGCTTATCTGCTCTATTCTTTCGTCTGTCTTGACGTAGAAAATTTTAGATGCGGCAGTAAGGAGTATTCCGGCAGCAAGACCCAATACCGCAAATATAATAATCGGAATCAGATATGTTGGCATTTTTTATGTACTCCTTTCCGTCAGCTGATAAGTCCCGAAAAAGCCATAAAGCTTAACGAAACGATTGACGCCGCAATAAGTGTGGACGGTATTCCCTTGAATGTTGCAGGAATATCCGCAGTTTCCAGCTTTGAGCGTACTCCCGAAAAGAGAATAAGCGCAAGAGAGAAACCCACTCCGGCAAATACCGCATTGATGATGGACTGCAAAAATGTGTAGCCGTTGTCTATGTTTAAGAGCGTAACGCCAAGTACGGCACAGTTTGTAGTGATAAGAGGCAGATACACGCCGAGAGAATTGTAAAGCGGCGGCATTACCTTTTTGAGCACTATCTCAACAAGCTGTACAAACAGGGCGATAATAAGGATAAACGCAACGGTGTTTAAGTATTCAAGCTTGTTTGGTACTAAGACGTACCAGTAAACGGGGTATGTAATAGCGGTAGCGCAGGTCATTACAAATATAACGGCAGCACCCATTCCAAGGCTTGAGGAAAGCTTTTTTGAAACGCCGAGGAAAGGGCAGATACCCATAAATTTCGACAGTACGAAGTTATCAACAAACACTGCCGATATCATAATTACAAGAATTGTTTTCATTATTCTTCAGCGCCTCCTTTTCTTCCGGAACAGTTTGCGGCATTCGGACAGCCTGCACAGCCAATCTTCTGTGGCGGTTTCTTTCCGGCAATTTTGTTGACCAGTGCGATAATAACGCCCAGCACGAAAAATCCTCCGGCGGACATTACAAATACTGACATAGGCTGTGTTATAAACGGAATGTCAATACCCATCCATGAGCCTGAACCTAAAATTTCTCTTACAGAACCCATAAGGAAAAGGGCGAGAGTAAAGCCCAGTCCCATTCCAAGACCGTCAAGGGCGGACTTAAAGACATTGTTCTTACAGGCGAACATCTCCGCACGTCCTAAGATAATACAGTTTACTGTGATAAGGTTGAGAAACGTTCCTAAAGCGTCATAAAGGCTCGGTACAAAGCCATGGAGCAGAAAGCTTATGAGGGTTACAAAGCCTGCGATAATTACGATATAGCAGGGGAGTTTGACTGACTTTGGAATTACCTTTTTAAGCAGTGAAATAACAATATTTGAGCCTAACAGAACGAATGTAGTGGCAAGCCCCATACCGATTCCGTTTACAGCCTGTGTTGTGACTGCAAGAGTCGGACACATTCCTAAAAGTCCCACAAGGGTCGGGTTTTCCTTTATAAGACCTTTGGTAAATTCTTTCAGATTACCCATTTAAAATTTCCTCCTTGTGTTCAGTGTAAGTATTCAGAGCAAGGTCAACTGCTGACTTCATACCCTTTGAAGAGTAGGTAGCGCCTGTAATTGTGCTGAAATCGTAGTCAGTGGAAGATACACCCTTGAACTGTTCAATAAAGCTTTTGTCCTCCTGAACCTTTGTACCCAGTCCCGGAGTTTCGCCGATTGAAAGAAAGCTTATTCCCTCAATTGAACCCTCACCGTCAAAACCGATAAGGAGGTGCAGACCGCCCTTTGCGTAACCGTCTGCTGTAACTTCAAAGATAATTCTGCCGTTCTGGTCACGGGTAACGGAGTCGATACCGTCAATGTCGATATCAACGGAAGTATAGTCAGCGTCGCCGAAGGTGTCGGAAAGTGACTGATTGAATTTGTCCTCCTGCGCCTGTACGATTTTGTCCTTTGTGGCGGCATTTGCGGCAACAAGGAGCGCACAGACAACAACTGAAATAAGCATCAGCACTAAAGGCGGCATTATTTTTTCTTTCATTTCTGCTTTACCTCCTTTTTAGCACCGAAAGGCTTTGTCATTGTGAATCTGTCGATATACGGCGTTACGATATTCATAAGGAGTATCGAGAACGAAACGCCCTCCGGATAACTGCCGAACTGCCTTATAATAAACGTGATAAGTCCGCAGCCGATACCGAAAATCAGCTTGCCCTTGTTGGTAATAGGAGTTGTAACGTAGTCTGTAGCCATGAAGAATGCGCCTAAGAAAAGACCACCTGCAAGCATATTGTAAATTACATCATTTCCGGCAATGAGGTCTAAAAGGGCAACTGTGCCGATAAATGCAACAGGGGTAACAGGGGAGATGATACCTCTGATTATGAGGTAAACGCCGCCTATCAGAAGAGCAAGAGCGCAGGTCTCACCGATACAGCCGCCTACGTTTCCAAGGAATAAGTCCTTGTAGGACGCATCACCTGTTACAAGGGGAGTTGCGCCGGTCAGTATCTTGCTGCTGCCGATTGTAACAAAGGTGTCGGAGTCTTTCAGTGTGTTGTAATATTTAGGCAGTGCCCATGTTGTCATATTTGAAGTAAAGGACAGCATAAGCACGATTCTTCCTACGATAGCAGGGTTTGCAAAATTCTGTCCCAGACCGCCGAAAAGCTGTTTTACCACAACGATAGCCACAAAACAGCCTATAAGCGCCTGCCAGAAAGGCAGTGTTACAGGGAGATTGAGAGCAAGGAGCAGTCCGGTAAGTACTGCGCTCATGTCGCCTATGGTCTGTTCTCTTTTCATTATTATTCGTGTCACACCCTCAAGAAGTACACAGGAGAGTATACAGAATGCAATAAGCATAATCGCCCTGAATCCGAAGTAGTATCCGGCGGAAATCACGGACGGTACAAGCGCCAAAATAACGCAGAGCATAACACGCTGGGTTGTCATGCTGTCCTTGACATGGGGCGAGGGAGATATTCTTAAAATGTTCAATGTTCTGGTCATCCTTTCTGTCAGTTTCTTGGAATAAGCGCTTTTGCAAGCTGGTTAGTTTCCGCAAGCTTCCGTCCGGCAGGACAGGCGTAGGTACAGCATCCGCAGTTCATGCAGAGGGTTACCTTTAAGGCTTTGAGAGTTTCGATATCACGTTTCTGGTAAGCCTTTTCCATTTCAGTCGGCATTAGGTTAAACGGACACGCTTTTATACATCTGCCGCAGCGGATACAGTTTGTAACTGTCGGCTCGGAATATTTCTCAAAGGCAAGTATGGCATTTGTACCCTTTACAACAGGAGTTTCCAGATCAAACGCACAGGCTCCCATCATAGGACCTCCGGCAATAAGCTTTTTAAGCTTTTCGGTGTCGCACTGTGCATAGGCAAGGACTTCCGAAAAAGCAGTACCAATGGGGGCAAAAACATTGCATGGCTTTGCCACGATATCACCGTCAACGGTTATACGCCTTTCGGTAATAGGCATACCTGTTTTCATGTAATGGGAAATCTGCGCCGCTGTTGAAACGTTGAGAACCACTGCTCCGGTGTCAGACGGCAGCTGTCCCTCCATGACGATACGTCCAACAGTATTATATATAAGCACCTTTTCAGCACCCTGCGGATAGCTTGCCGGAAGAGCCTTTACGGTTATTTCCGGGAAAGATGAGGTTTTCTGAGTAAGGAGCGAAATTGCGTCCGGCTTGTTGTTTTCAATGCCGATTATGGCAGACTCGATTTTCAGATACTTCATGACAGTCTGAATACCGTCAATGATTGAATCCGGGTCTTCCAGCATCTGTCTGTGGTCTGAGGTTATGTACGGCTCACACTCTGCGGCGTTGATAATAAGGGTATCAACGGGAGTTTTCGGATTAAGCTTGATGTGTGTCGGGAATCCGGCACCGCCCAGACCAGTTATGCCGCTTTCCCTTATGGCTTTGATGAACTCTTCCTTTGAGTGTACCACAGGGGGCTTTACTTCCTCTGAAACAGTCTGGTTTCCGTCTGTTTCAATTGTTACTGCCTTGCAGGTGTTTCCGTTTGCAAGCTTTAAATCGGTTACTGCTTTTACAGTACCCGAAACGGACGAATGAACAGGTACTGACATAAAAGCGTCAGTATCGCCGATTTTCTGTCCCACATAAACAGTATCTCCGGTTTTAACAAGCGGAGTGCACGGTGCGCCCATGTTCATGAGCATTGGAATTGTTACCTGTGCCGGCAGGGGAATTCTTACAGTGTGAGAAGCCGCTGTACCCTTACGGTGAGATAAACGTACTCCGTTTAGTCTTTTCATTATTTTCCTCCTTAGTTATGGCTGACTCTGTCCATAGCGTCAAGCAGCAGTTTTAAGACTGCCCCTGTTACCATTCCTGCAATACAGCCGGAAATTATCATAACAGGACTGTAGCCGAAAACCGCCGTATGCATAATGACCGATGCTGCACAGAGCTGACCGAAATTGTGAATTAACGCACTCGTTATACTCATAAGCATAAGAGATACGTTTGTTTTTTTGTAAAGTATAAGCATTACTATATATGAAAGCACACCGCCTGTCAAAGACATAAAAAAAGCGGTGACGCCCCTTGTCAGAAGAACAAAAACCGATTTTAAAAGGCATATTGCAAAGCCGTATTTTCCGCCCTGCCTTGACATGGAGTACATGACCGGAAGATTTGAAAAACCCGGCTTTACCCCCAGCGGCAGCGGTATCATGCTTTCGGCGGCGGAAATTCCGGCGGAAAGAGCAAGAAGTATTCCGCACAAAGCAACATTTCTGCTTTTTGCTACTCTATTTCTATTATGAGTTTTTTCGGCAGACATACTATTTTTTCGCCTTTCTTTGAAATATAGCCTGTATTTACGCATATTTTATCTGGACAGTCGGAACTGTAGACGCATATTGCGCCGTCCTTCATCTCAATGAATGCGCCCTTTGCCTCGTCTATTTCATACGTTCTTGTCAGATTGGAAAGAGTTATGGTTTTAACCGTTTTCCCGTCAACGGAAATAACAGCCTTTGAGCCGTATTGCGAATGTGTTCCGAAAAGTACCAGTGCAAGCAGTCCGGCGGCAAGAATGATACCGATAATAACTGCGTCACGTTTTGTTATAAGCCTTTTATTCTCCGTATGCTTCATCGCTGACCTCATAATCAAGACCGTCGCTTACATAAAGCTTTTTGTTTTTATCGGCGGCAAAAATCTTGTATTTGTCCGAATGGAGATACTTTTCAATATTTTCACTGCCATCCAGAAAAATCATGGTGGACAGAAAATCCGATTCAATTCCGCTGTCCGAGAAAACTGTTACCGTTGTAAGGTCGGTTTCTGTGGGATAGCCTGTGCGTGGGTCGATGATGTGGCAGTAAGTTTTGCCGTCCGCCTCAAAATATCGTTCATAGCCGCCGGAGGTGGACAGAAAGCACTGCTCAGTTTTCACAGCCGCAAGTATTCCGCCGTCGGGATTGGTAATGCTCACGTCAAAGCTGCCGTCTCCGTAAAGCAACAGGGAAGAACCTGTTGAAATATAAGTCTTTTTGCAGGCATTTTTATCAAAGTAGTCAAGACAGGCGTCAAGCACCGCCCCCTTGCCCACAGCTCCGAAGTCAAGAGCCGCATTGTTTTTAAGGACTATTTCATCACCGTTTATGGAAATATTGTCCGTCCCCACCGTTTCCAACGCCGCTTTTATTTCACTTTCCTCCGGAACGGTCGGGTTTTCTCCGGTAACGTTCCATAGTGCTGTCAGTCTGCCTACAGTGATATCAGTAAGACTGCCGTACTGGCTGTTAAGATTCAGCACGTCGCTGACAGTTTCAGACAGAATGTCAGAGGCGGTTATACTGCCGCTTTGATTAAGGCGGTAAACCTCGCTGTCCTCGTTATTGCAGTCAAGGACGTTCTGATATTTGCTGAAAATATCTTCGATATCCTTTGTTATATCGCTCTGACTGCGGACTGATACCACAGTATCCATAGCGAAAAAATCAGCTTTGTAATCATAGCCGCCGGAATTTTCAGATAGAGTACGCTTTGTCACAATGAAAACTGCTGCTAAAAATGCCGCCAAAACAAGAACTAATGCAGCATTTCTTATGAATTTTTTTGAAAACATTAAAAACCTCTTTTTTTTTGCAGTAAAAAATGTTATAATATAGTAAATGCTTTGCACATTCGCTCACTATGTTCGCTGCGTGCATATCAGCAAATAGTAAACTCCAAATAAATTTGTCGTTTACTATAAAAGGTCAGAGGGCTGACATTTTATCCTCAGTTAATTTTATGAGTGACAGAAGTGAATGAGAATCGGGAAAACTTTCAGATAGGTCCGAAACGGTTATTTTTATGGCGTTTTTGCCGGCTTTTTTCTTTATTCCGGCACATTCCTTTGAAATAATACAGTCGCTTAAATATTCCGATTCGTCAGCGGAAATTCTGAATGCGTTTTTGTCGTTTTCGGGATTGGAATTGTATATTATCCGCAGCAGTCTGTAAACGCAGGCGTTGAGGTAACCGGCAATATTTTCGGAAATATCGCTTTCCTCGCAAAGTTTTAAAATGATATTCTGTGAATCAGCTATCATTCTGCTTTTTTCGGTTTCCTCTGTTTTTCCGTCAGCGGAGGCAGTATGACCGTTTGGAACAGGTGAGCGTCCCAAAAGATAATCGCAGGTAACGTTGTAGTAATCTGCCGCCCGGACGAGAAATTCCAGTCCGCATTCTCTTATGCCCTTTTCGTAGTGGGATAAAAGCGCCTGTGAGATTCCGAGATCGGCGGCGGCTTGTTTCTGGCTTATTTTTCTTTCTTTTCTTACAAGTGTCAGGATTCGTGGAAAATCAGCGTTCATCATTCATCCTCCTTTCTTTTACTTTCTTTTCTTTACCGCAGTAAAGAGTTATATTAAAATTATATAACATTCTGTATAAAAAAGTAAAGTGGACATTTATAAGATTTTTCGGCTTTCTTTATGCCGAATTTTGTAGAATATATTAATACGGCGAATTTGCACCTGCTTTTTAGTGCATAATAACCAAAAGGAGATTTATATATGAAAGGATACAGACTAAGTATCATAAGGCATGGTCTTACTTCGGCAAATGACACCGGAACTTACATAGGCTGCCGTTCTGATTATTCTCTTTCTCAAAAGGGAATAAACCAGTTATGGAATAAAATGGACGAATTTGACTATCCTAAAGTACAGAGAGTATATTCAAGTCCTATGAAGAGATGTCTTGAAACGGCGGAGATAGTTTTTCCTTACCGTGAAGTGCAGATAGTTGACAACATAACTGAACTTGACTTCGGGGAGTTTGACGGCAAAAGCGTAAACGAACTTATTGACCGTGAGGACTATAAGGAATGGCTCAAAGGCGGTTCGCCGGACAAGCGTCCGCCGGGAGGGGAGAGCACCGAGGAACTTCTCCTCCGTCTTTACAAGGGCTTGCACGAGATAATAATGGACATGATGAACGAGGACCTGACCCACTGCGCCGTCGTTACCCATTCCGGAATCGTGACAAATATGATTTCCGGCTTCGGACTGCCAAAGGTTGACCCAAAGGAATTGGTCTGTGCTCCGGGAGAGGGCTTTGAAGTCATGGTTACGGCAAAAATGTGGCAGCAGTCACAGGCTTTTGAGATACTCGGCAAGATACCTTATTATAAAGGAATCACTGATTAAATCACGCCTTGCGGCTTGGCACGCATCTTGCTTGCATATTTTCCGTCATATCACACAAAAATTTCTTGACATACGCCAGTATGCCTGCGAAATTTCTATGCGATCTGACGAAAAATCTGACTGCGCAATCTGCGCACCAGATTTAATCAGTGCTTCCTAAAGAATAGTACATACCGCATAAGCGGAAATTCTGCCGGAATGGAGAGAGCCAGCATGAAAATATCCGAATACCGCAGTACTGCCGGAGCGTACCTCAAAGGCAGATACGGCGAGGCTTTGGTTGTGACCGCCATCTGCCTTTTTGTGTTTGTTACGTTCAAAGCCGCCGCTGCCGTTTTTTACGCTTTCAGCAATACGGCATTTTCGCCGGCTGTAGAAGCGGTCATTACCGTGATTTGCTTTTTCATTATGACACCTCTGCTGACAGGTGGTTTCTGGTGGTTTTTCCAGACGGTCTGCGGACAGGACAACAGAAATCTGCTGAAGCTTTATTCGGGATTCAGGCTCAACAGACGTGCGGCGGTTCTTTACGCATTGATGTGGGTAAAAGGCTTTCTCTCACTTTTCCCCTCTGCCGCCTGCTTTACTGGTGCATACGTCCTTGTTTACAGCAATACCGGACTTGAAAGCGGCATTGCAGTTTTCGGAGCGTTTCAGCTCTTTATGCTTGGTATTGTCTTGCTGGGACTGTATTTCAGTGCGGCTGCCTCAATGGCTCCTGCGCCGTTTATTTTTATAAGCCACCCGGACAGGAATCCGTTTCGGGTAATAAGAACGTCCTCAAAGCTTATGAGGGGGCAGAAGATACGCTTTTTCCGACTGGTTTTGTCCTACATTCCGGCTATGCTGCCGATTGTTACAATACCGTTTGTAATGCCGTCAGCAGTTATGTCGGCGGCGGTTTTTGCGAAAGAGATTATACAGGAATCAGACTATGAATAATGACACACTTACTTTCAAAGCGGACAGAAACGCCGTTTTAAAGGATTTTCTTATAAATGAATGCCATGTTTCAAAAAGACTTCTCACAAAGCTGAAACAGACTGAAAACGGCATTACCGTAAACGGCGTTCACACAAGAGTTATCGACAGGATAAACGCCGGAGACACTGTTGAACTGAAAATCGCAGACAGCGGCTTTCTGGAGGGTAATCCGGAACTTAATGTCCCAAAGGCTTTTGAAAATGAAAGCTTTGTGGTGTATGACAAGCCGGTGGGAATGCCTGTCCACCCGTCCATAAAGCATCAGGGGGACACTCTCGGAAACTGCTTTGCGGCGGATTATCCCAATCTGAAATTCCGCCCTGTAAACCGTCTTGACCGGGACACTTCCGGACTTTGCGTCGTTGCCAAAAACGCCTATGCGGCGGCACTGCTGCAAAACAGTATTGAAAAGACATATTTTGCGGTAGTACAGGGAAATATCACAGGCGAGGGCGTTATCGACCTACCCATTGCAAGAGAGTGCGACTCTATTATAAAAAGAGTTGTCAGAGAGGACGGTCAGAGGGCGGTGACACACTACAAAGCAATCAGGGGGAACGGCAGATTCACTCTCCTTGAAATCAGGCTTGAAACGGGGAGAACCCATCAGATAAGAGTACACTTTTCCCATATAGGCTATCCCCTTGCAGGAGATGACCTTTACGGCGGTGATACATTATATATAAGCAGTCAGGCGCTTCACTGCGGAGAAATGCTTATAACTTTTCCGGGTTCGGAGGAGAAAATAAGGGTTTGTTCTGACCTGCGTGAAGATATGAAAAAATTACTGGAAATGGAGAATTGAAATGGAAAAAATTGCAAGCTTTCAGGTTGACCACAGAAAAATTGATGTAGGAATGTACATATCAAGGGTTGACGGAGATATCGTGACCTATGATATCAGAATGGTAAAGCCAAACGGCGGAGTTTATCTTGAAACACCGTCTATGCACACAATCGAACACCTTTTTGCTACCTACGCAAGAAGTTCTGAGTTTAAAAAGGCGGTTATATATGTAGGACCGATGGGCTGCCGTACCGGTTTTTACCTGCTTACAAGGGGACTGGCTCACGAGGCGGCAATAAAGCTTGTCCGTGACGCTTACAGGTTTATATCAGAATATGACGACAGGATTCCGGGCTGTTCCGAGGAAGAGTGCGGCAATTACAAGGAACATAATCTGGCACAGGCGAGAAAGGACGTACTTCCTCTTCTGAAAGAATTGGAAAACTATACTGTCGAAATGCTGGATTATTCATGGCATGTTAAATAAAAATTCGGTTATTAAATTGTGCAGTCTGACAAAATATTGTCGATGACTGGGAAATGTATACAAATCGACTTGCTTTTTATTGTTTACTTGTTATAATAGCTTTGTGATGTAACCTAATTGTAATAACTTGTAACAGATTGTTACAGATTATTGCGGACATCGAAAGGAGCTGTTATTATGAGTCAGAAACGTCCTGAAAAAATAAATACAGACAGAGACGTTTGCCTGAAAGAAAACGATAAAAAGCGTCAGAGAAGAATTTATGCTTATTTAATGAACTGTGCCGCACCGCTGCTGACAGTGATATTCCTTGCCGGAAGCGTCTGCTGGGCGGCTGAAATGCAGTACAGTGATACCGAAGAATTTGACAGCAATCCGGAGGCTGCGGCTGTGCTGTCGGAGGGTATTATTCCGGAGTCGGCAGGATATGTGGAGACCAGACTGCCTGAAAGCAGTGCGCTGACAGGTGTTACTGAAAATACCGGTGCTGAGCTTGTGGAGGCTTGCGGAGTGTATGTTGACAACGAGTTTATCGGCGCAGTTGTAAGCGGTGACCATATCGAAGAAGAACTTGACCTTATGCTGGAGGAGTACAAAAACGACGAAAGCGTCATCGAGGCTGACTATGCAGTTGAAACGGAACTGAAACAGGGCGTCTACCGCTCTGCCGCACTTGTTTCCACAGACGAGATGACCGACTATCTTTCCGGTGAAAAGGAAGTTGTTACCGAGTACACAGCTGACGAGGGTGACACTCCCGAAAAGCTTGCGGACGATTTCGGCATGACTGTTGAAGAGGTAAAGGAGCTTAACCCTGAGATAGAAAAGCTTGAAGAGGGCGAACCGGTTAAGGTAAAGGAAACAGTTTCGGTTCTTCCGGTGAAGTATACCTGTGAGGTGACAGAGGAGGAAGAGCTGAGCTATGACATGATTGCTGAAAGCTCCGGCGAGTACTGCACCGGAGAAGAGGGAAAGCGTATAAGCAGGTACGAGGTCACATACATTGACGGTACAGAGGTTTCAAGAAAGCTGAAAGAATCGGAAATGGTGATAGAACCTGTTATTGAGTCGGCGTATTATGAGCCGGAGGAAGAAGAACTGTATTCTGAAAGCGTTCCGGAAACTGAGGATTATGCCGTTGCCTATGGTTCGTTTATATGGCCGGTCAACGGCGGATATGTCAGCGACCCGTTTATGAGCGACAGAAACCACAAGGGCATGGACATTGCCGCAGACAGTGGTACTGACATCTATGCCGCAGACGGTGGAACAGTTATTGACGCAGGCTGGAATGACGGCGGCTACGGCAACTACGTTGTGATAGACCACGGAAACGGATATGTGACACTTTACGGTCACGCAAGCGAGGTATACGTTTCAACGGGACAGAACGTTTCGGCTGGTGAGCTGATAGCGGCTGTGGGAACGACCGGAGATTCCACCGGAAACCACTGTCACTTTGAAATAAGGTACAACGGGGATTATCTCAATCCGGCGGCGTTTGTCGGCGGATAAAGCGGTATGTGAAAATGCACAAAAATGCTGTAAAATGTTTATGAATATTCTATTAAGAAATTTTTGAAAATACTTGCAATGCGCTCATGTGTATGTTATAATATATGAGCGTGATTGCAACAGATATGCGTTGAAGCGGAAGGTTGCCGGCGGTATGCCGGGTAATTTCCGTGGAGTATGTCCGATTTAAAACCGGGCGACTGAGATATTTGAACACAGTTAGTGTCATTCTTAAAGCTTAAAAAGCTATAAGTCTGCATCTGTGTCCTGATAACAGTAACCCGAATCCGCATGGAATCGGGATTTTTTATTGTTATGGGCAGGAAACACACGGGAGCGTGTGGATATCTCAAATGCGACCCCCGATATTAAGACCTAAGGAGGCGAAAAAGGTGGCAGTCAACGAAAAGATCAGAATCAAGATCAAGGGTTATGAACACGCAAAGGTGGACGCAGCAGCTGCAAAAATCGTTGAAGCAGCTAAGAGAAGCGGTGCAAGAGTTTCAGGTCCTATTCCGCTCCCTACAAACAAAGAGGTTATCACAATCCTCAGAGCCGTTCACAAGTACAAGGACAGCCGTGAGCAGTTCGAGATGAGAACACATAAGAGACTTATTGATGTTATCAGACCGACAGCCAAGACTACGGACGCTCTTCAGAAGCTGGAAATTCCGGCAGGCGTGGACATCGTAATGGAGCTTAAGTAATAAGCTTACAAAAGCCCCTGATTCCGCAGAAAAACCGATGCGGAATGTGATGACGGAAGTCATCGGTCATGTTGGCGGAAGGGCCAACCAATAACCTAACAGGAGGAAAAATACATGAAAAAAGGTATTATCGGCAAGAAAATCGGTATGACACAGATTTTCGACGAATCAGGAAAAGTTATTCCCGTAACTGTTGTTGAAGCCGGTCCTTGTGTTGTTGTTCAGAAGAAAACTGTTGAAAACGACGGTTATGCTGCTGTTCAGCTGGGATACGGTGAAGTAAAGGCTGCGAGAGTGAATAAGCCGATGAAGGGTCACTTCGACAAGGCAGACGCTGCCTACAAGAAGAACCTCAAGGAATTCAGACTTGAAGACTGCGAGTCAGTAAACGTTGGGGATATCCTCAAGGCTGACACATTTGCTGTGGGCGACATGGTAGATGTAAGCGGTACAAGCAAGGGTAAAGGTTTCCAGGGTACAATCAAGCGTCACAACAACGCAAGACTCAAGGAAACACACGGTACAGGTCCTGTACACAGACACGCTGGTTCAATGGGCGCATGCTCATCACCATCAAGAATCTTCAAGGGCAAGGGTATGCCTGGACAGATGGGTAACGAAAAGGTTACAGTACAGAATCTGGAAATCGTAAAGGTTGACGCAGAAAATAATCTTATCGCACTCAAGGGTGCAATTCCGGGTCCAAAGGGCGGAGTTGTTACTATCGTTGACAGTGTTAAGGCTTAAGGAAGGAGGAAGCATATATGTCAAAGGTTTCAGTTTTTGATATGGCAGGAAATCAGGTTGCAGAAACAGAACTTTCCGACGCTGTATTCGGTATCGAACCAAACGAGGCTGTTATGCACGCTTCAGTTGTTAACTATCTGGCAAATCAGCGTCAGGGCACACAGTCCACACTGACTCGTACAGAAGTTCGCGGCGGCGGCAGAAAGCCATGGAGACAGAAGGGTACCGGTCATGCAAGACAGGGTTCAATCCGTGCTCCTCAGTGGGTTCACGGCGGTATCGCTTTAGGTCCTAAGCCAAGAGATTACAGATATACACTTAACAAGAAGGTAAAGAGACTCGCAATGAAGTCAGCATTATCTTCAAAGGTTAAGAATGAGAACATCATCGTTCTCGACGCTCTGAACATGGATGGTTTCAAGACAAAGACAATCGTTAATATGCTCAAGGCATTAAACGTTGAGGGCAAGGCTCTTATCGTTACAGCTGATGCAGACAACATGGTTGTAAAGAGCGCATCCAATATCCCGGGCGTTAAGACAGCAGCAGTAAACACACTTAATGTTTACGATATCTTAAACCATGAAAAGTTCATCGTTGTTAAGAACGCTGTCGCAAAAATCGAGGAGGTGTACGCATAATGAAAGCACCGCAGGACATCATCCTGAAGCCGGTTATTACTGAAAGAAGCATTGACCTGCTTCCTACAGGAAAATACACTTTCAAGGTTGCAAAGGATGCTAACAAAGTTGAGATAGCAAAAGCAGTTGAAGCACTTTTTAACGTAGAGGTTACTAAGGTTAACACAATGAACTGCACAGGACGTTCAAGACGTGTAGGCAGATTCGAGGGTAAGAAGGCTGACTGGAAAAAGGCTATCGTTACTATAAATCAGGAACCTGATGACAAGAAGACAAAGTCATCTATCGAGTTCTTTGACGGTCTGTATTAATAGCTGATACAGATACGCAGTATGGGAGTAATGCTCCCGCAAACAACGCATTTTAAGGAGTGAATACAATGGCTATTAAAACCTATAAACCGACAACTCCTTCTCGTCGTCAGATGACTTGTACTGACTATTCGGAATTGTCAAAGGTAGCTCCGGAGAAGAGTCTGCTTGAACCTCTCAAGAAGAAGTCCGGCAGAAACAGCTACGGAAGAATCACAGTTCGCCACAGAGGCGGCGGCTCAAGAAGAAAATATCGTGTAATCGATTTCAAGCGTGACAAGGACAACATGAATGCAACAGTTATGACTCTTGAATACGATCCTAACCGTTCAGCATTTATCGCTCTCGTTCAGTATGAGGACGGCGAAAAGAGATACATCCTTGCACCAAACGGCTTAAAGGTGGGCGATACAGTCTGCTCAGGTCCGGACGCTGATATCAAGGCTGGTAACGCACTTGCAATGGCTAACATCCCTGTTGGTACATTCATTCACGCTATCGAGCTTTATCCTGGTAAGGGCGCACAGATGGTTCGTTCAGCAGGAAACATGGCTCAGCTGATGGCTAAGGAAGGCAATTACGCACTCGTAAGACTTCCTTCAGGAGAGCTCAGAAACGTTCCGATCAGCTGCAAGGCAACAATCGGACAGGTAAGCAACATCGACCATGAAAACGTTAACATCGGTAAAGCCGGCAGAACACGTCATATGGGTATCAGACCAACAGTAAGAGGTTCTGTAATGAACCCATGCGATCACCCGCACGGCGGTGGTGAGGGTAAATCACCAATCGGACGTCCGGGACCTGTTACTCCTTGGGGTAAGCCAGCACTCGGCTACAAGACCCGCAAGAAGCATAACCGTTCTGACAAGTTTATTGTAAAGCGCAGAAACGGCAAATAAGCTGAAAGGAGGAACTGATTAAATGAGCAGAAGCATTAAGAAGGGCCCTTACGTTCAGGAGGCTCTTTACAAGAGAGTTGTGGCAATGAACGAAGCAGGCGAAAAGAAGGTTTTAAAGACTTGGAGCAGAACTTCAACAATTTTCCCTGAATTTGTTGGTCACACATTTGCAGTTCATGACGGACGCAAGCACGTTCCGGTATATGTTACAGAGGATATGGTAGGTCACAAGCTGGGTGAGTTTGCACCGACCAGAACATACAAGGGACACGCTGGTTCCAAGACAACAAATAACGGCAAGAAATAGCGGAAGGAGGAATTCAGATGGAAGCCAGAGCATATCTGAGAAACGCTCGAATCGCCCCAAGAAAGGTTCAGGTTGTTCTTGATCTTATCAGAAACAAGCCTGTTGACGTTGCACTTGCTACTCTTAATTATACACCAAAGGCTGCTTGTGAAATACTCGAAAAGCTTTTGAAATCCGCTATTGCAAACGCTGAAAACAACCACAACATGAATAAGGATGACCTTTATGTTGCTGAATGTTTTGTTTGCCCGGGTCCTATAATGAAGAGAATCATGCCAAGAGCACAGGGCAGAGCATACAGAATTTTGAAGAGAACATCACACGTTACAATTGTTCTTAAAGAAAAAGAATAATCCCAAGGAGGAGAAATAATGGGCCAGAAAGTTAATCCGCACGGTCTGCGTGTCGGCGTTATTAAGGACTGGGATTCCCGCTGGTTTGCGAATAAGTCAACTTTCGGCGACACTCTTGTTGAAGATTACAACGTTCGTAACTACATTAAGAAGAACTTGTATGCAGCAGGTGTTCCGAAGATTGAAATTGAAAGATTCGCTGAAGATAAGGTTAGAATCCACATTCACTGTGCAAAGCCTGGTATCGTAATCGGCAGAGGCGGCACAGAGATCGAAAAGCTCCGTCAGAAGCTTGAAAAAATGATGGGCAAGCAGGTTGCAGTTAATATCGTTGAGGTTAAGAACCCTGATATTGATTCACAGCTTGTTGCTGAAAAGATCGCACTCGACCTTGAAAACAGAGTTTCATTCAGACGTACAATGAAGCAGGCAATCGGCAGAGCAATGCGTCTTGGCGCAAAGGGTATCAAGGTTATGGTATCAGGCCGTCTCGGCGGTGCTGAAATCGCAAGAAGCGAAACATACCACGAAGGTACAATTCCGCTCCAGACAATCAGAGCTGATATCGACTACGGTACTGCTGAAGCACACACAACTTACGGCAGACTTGGTATCAAGGTATGGATCTACAAGGGCGAAGTTTTAAAGGGTGAAGCAGCTGCCAAGACTGACGACTCAAGAAGAGGCGGCAGAGATAACAGAAGACGCAACAACCCAAGACGTGACAATAAAGTCAGAGAAGCAAAGAGTGAAGGAGGTAACCAGTAATGCTACTTCCAAAGAGAGTTAAGTACCGCAGAGTACACAGAGGCCGCCTTAAGGGTAAGGCTATGAGAGGCAATAAGGTAAATTACGGTGATTTCGGACTTCAGGCACTTGAGCCGGCATGGATTACATCAAACCAGATCGAATCAGCCCGTATCGCAATGACACGTTACATCAAGCGTGGCGGTCAGGTATGGATCAAGATTTTCCCTGATAAGCCGATTACAGAAAAGCCGGCTGAAACACGAATGGGTTCAGGTAAAGGTTCACCGGAATATTGGGTAGCTGTAGTAAAGCCGGGCAGAATCATGTTCGAGATTGCAGGCGTTCCAGAGGAAACTGCAAGAGAGGCTATGCGTCTTGCTATGCACAAGCTCCCTATCAAGTGTAAATTTGTTTCAAAAGCAGAGCAAGGAGGGGAGCAGTAATGAAGGCATCTGAGATCAAGGGTATGTCAGTTGAAGAAATGAACGAAAAGCTGACCGGCTTAAAGGAAGAGCTTTTTGCGCTCCGCTTTCAGCTTGCTGTAAACCAGCTTGACAATACAGCACGCTTAAAGGCTGTCAAGAAGGATATCGCAAGAATCAAGACAGTTATGCGTGAGACTGAAATTCAGTCAGGCGTTGAGCAGTAAGAAAGGGAGGATTTAGCTATGTCTGAGAGAAACCTTAGAAAGACAAGGGTTGGTAAAGTTGTAAGCGACAAGATGGACAAAACTATCGTTGTTGCTATCGCTGACAATGTTAAACACCCGCTTTACAAGAAAATCATCAAGCGTACAGTTAAGCTCAAGGCGCACGATGAAAACAACGAATGCCGCATCGGCGACCGTGTTGAAGTTATGGAAACACGTCCGCTTTCAAAGGATAAGAGATGGCGCGTTGTAAACATTATCGAAAAAGCTAAGTAATTTTTAATACAGACGAAGGAAGCGGATTTTGAGTAAACGCTTCTGAAAGGAGGAACTCGCTGTGATACAAATGCAGTCTTATATGAAGGTTGCTGATAACACCGGAGCTAAAGAGCTTATGTGTATCAGAGTTCTGGGCGGTACACGCAGAAGATATGCAAATATCGGTGACGTGGTTGTAGCTTCCGTTAAGAAGGCAACACCCGGCGGCGTTGTTAAGAAGGGCGACGTTGTAAAGGCAGTTATCGTTCGTTCAGCAAAGGGCCTGAGAAGAGAAGACGGCACATACATTCGTTTTGACGAAAATGCAGCTGTTATCATTAAGGAAGATAAAAACCCAAGAGGTACACGTATATTCGGACCTGTTGCAAGAGAGCTTCGTGACAAGGATTATATGAAAATATTGAGCCTTGCACCGGAAGTATTATAATGGAGGTGTCATTATGAGCAAATTACACGTTAAAACAGGTGACACAGTCGTTCTGCTTACAGGTGACTACAAGGACAAATTCGAGGACAAGGGCAAGAGAAAGACAGGTAAGGTTCTGGAAGTAAGCCCTAAGGAAGGCAAGGTAATCGTTGAGGGAATCAACATGATTACAAAGCACATGAAGCCTACAAGAATGGGTCAGTCAGGCAGCCTTATCAAGGCAGAGTCTCCGATTTATGCTTCAAAGGTTCAGCTCGTTTGCCCTAAGTGCGGCAAGCCTACAAGAGTTGGTCACGGCTTTGAGGAAAAGACAAATGCTGCCGGCGTTACAAAGAAGACTCCGGTAAGAATCTGCAAGAAGTGCGGACACAATTTCTAATAGAAGGAGAAACGACATGGCAAGATTAAAAGATTATTATGTTGATACCGTAGCTCCTGCTTTGATGAAGAAATTCAACTACAAGAGTGTTATGGAAATTCCGAAGCTTGATAAGGTTGTAATCAATGTCGGCGCCGGCGAAGCAATTTCAAATTCAAAGGTTATCGACGCTATCATGAACGACCTTATGCAGATCACAGGTCAGAGACCGGTTGTCTGCAGAGCCAAGAAATCCGTTGCTAACTTTAAGCTCCGTGAGGGTATGCCGATCGGCGTTAAGGTTACACTGAGAAGAGAGAATATGTATGAATTCGTTGATAAGCTTTTCAACGTTGCATTCCCTCGTGTAAGAGATTTCAGAGGTATTAATCCAAACTCTTTTGACGGCAAGGGCAATTATTCAACCGGTATCAAGGAACAGCTTATATTCCCTGAAATCGAGTATGATAAGATCGACAAGGTAAGAGGAATGGATATAAATTTCATCACAACAGCTAAGACTGATGAAGAAGCAAAAGAGCTGCTCGAAATGCTGGGCGCACCATTTGCTAAGTAATTAGGGAGGATTATTCAAAATGGCAAAAAAAGCGATGATTAATAAGCAGCAGAGAACTCCCAAGTATTCCACCAGAGCTTACAACAGATGCAAGATCTGCGGCAGACCTCATGCATATCTGAGAAAATTCGGTATATGCCGTATCTGCTTCAGAGAGTTGGCTCACAAGGGACAGATCCCTGGTGTAAGAAAGTCAAGCTGGTAAAAATACAAAGGAGGTCATTGGCATGCAGATTACTGATACAATAGCAGATTTACTGACAAGAATTCGTAATGCGAGTTCTGCAAAGCACGCCACGGTTGACGTTCCTGCTTCAAATGTCAAGAAGGCTATTACTGAAATTCTCGTTGACGAGGGTTATGTAAAGAGCTTTCAGCTCATTGAAGACGGCAAGCAGGGTATTATAAGAATCACTCTTAAATATACAGACAGCAAGTCACCTGTTATCACCGGTCTTCGCAGGGTTTCAAAACCGGGTTTACGTATTTATTCAAGTTGTGAGGATATGCCTAAGGTTAGAAAGGGACTTGGTATAGCAATCGTTTCTACATCTAAGGGAATCATGACAGACAAGAAGGCTCGTGAGCTTAATGTCGGCGGCGAGCTGTTAGCATTCGTTTGGTAAGGAGGACAGGGAAATGTCACGTATAGGAAAAATGCCGATTAGTGTCCCTGCCGGAGTTGATGTTAAGATCGACAACAACGTTGTTACAGTCAAGGGTCCTAAGGGTACACTCACTAAGGAATTTTCAGATTCAATGATCATTGAATTCAAGGATGGAACAATCACAGTTAACCGTCCTAACGAATTAAAAATAAACAAGAGCCTTCATGGTCTTACAAGAACACTTATCGCCAACATGGTTGAGGGTGTTACAAATGGCTATTCAAAGACTCTTGAAATCGAAGGTGTCGGCTACCGTGCTGCAAAGCAGGGCAAGAACCTCGTTATGAACCTCGGTTTCTCACATCAGGTTACTGTTGCTGAAACCGACGGCATCACAATCGACGTTCCGCAGCCGAACAAGATCGTAATCAACGGAATCGACAAGCAGGCTGTTGGTCAGTTTGCTGCTGAAGTCCGTGAAAAGCGTCCGCCTGAGCCGTATAAGGGCAAGGGAATCAGATATGCCGGAGAGCGCATCATCCGCAAGGAAGGTAAGGCCGGCAAGGGCAAGAAGTAATAAAGGAGTGAATTTGCAATGATTAAAAAGGCTGATACAAAAAAAGCCAGAGCAAAAAGACATACCAGAGTTCGTGGCAAGATTTCCGGTACTCCTGAACGTCCTCGTCTGAATGTATTCCGTTCTGCAAAGCACATTTATGCTCAGATTATTGACGATGTAAACGGAGTTACACTTGCTTCCGCTTCAAGCATGGATAAGGAATTTGAAGGAAACGGCGGAAACGTTGAGGGTGCACGCAAGGTCGGAGCAATGGTTGCAAAGCGTGCTGTTGATAAGGGAATTGCTGAAGTTGTATTCGACAGAGGCGGCTTCCTCTATCACGGAAGAGTAAAAGAGCTTGCTGAAGGAGCTCGTGAAAACGGACTGAAGTTCTAAGAAGGAGGTAATACTTTTGGCTAATATAGATGCAAAAGCATTGGAGCTTTCCGAAAAGGTTGTTTCCATTAACAGAGTTTCAAAGACTGTTAAGGGCGGACGTATTCTGAAGTTCGCAGCCCTCGTAGTAGTAGGCGACGGAAACGGCACAGTAGGCTTTGGTCTGGGAAAATCAGGCGAAGTTCCTGACGCAATCCGCAAGGGTATCGAAGACGCTAAGAAGAACCTTGTTAAGGTTCCTATGTATGGTACAACAATTCCTCACGAAATCGTGGGCGAATTCGGTGCTGGCAGAGTTCTTATGAAGCCTGCTGCTCCTGGTACCGGTGTTATCGCAGGCGGTCCTGTTCGTGCCGTTATCGAAATGGCAGGCATCAAGGATATCAGAACAAAATCCCTGCGTTCAAACAACCCATGCAACGTAGTTAGAGCTACAATCAACGGACTTACATCCTGCGCAACTCTTAAGGAAGTTGCTGAAAAGAGAGGCAAGTCCATCAAGGAAATTTTAGGCTAAGGAGAGAGCAGATATGGCAAAGCAGATCAAGCTCGTAAAGAGTCTTATTGGAAGAAAAGATGACCAGATTGCTACTGCTCATTCACTGGGACTTAAAAAGGTTGGTCAGGTTGTAACACAGCCGGACAATGAGCAGACAAAGGGAAAAATCAATAAAATTTCTCACCTCGTGGAGGTTCAGGACGCATAAGCAAGGAGGTGCATCACGATGAAGTTACACGAATTATCACCGGCACCGGGTTCTGTTTCAGAGCGCAAGCGTGTAGGCAGAGGTCACGGTTCAGGTAACGGCAAAACTGCTGGTAAGGGTCACAAGGGCCAGAACGCACGTTCAGGCGGCGGCGTAAGAATCGGCTTTGAAGGCGGACAGATGCCACTGGCAAGAAGAATCCCTAAGAGAGGTTTCAATAACATTTTTGCCAAGAAATATTCAATCGTTAATGTTTCAGATCTCAGCAAATTTGTTGACGGAACAGTTGTTGACACAGAAATGCTGATTGCTGCAGGTCTTGTTAAAAAGGAAAATGATGGAGTAAAGGTTCTCGGAAACGGAGAGCTTACATCAAAAATCACTGTAAAGGCTGCTAAATTCTCAAAGAGCGCAATCGAAAAAATCGAAAAGGCTGGCGGGAAAGCAGAGGTGATTTAATGTGTTCGAAACACTGAGAAATGCGTGGAAAGTCGCAGAAATTCGTAAAAAGCTTTTGTTCACATTATTCATCATTATCGTTTTCAGATTCGGAAGTGCACTGACAGTTCCGTTTCTGGATCTGGCTAAAGTTCAGACATGGATGGATCAGAACGCCACAGGCGGTAACTTCCTTGAATATCTGAACGTTCTGACTGGTGGTGCGCTTTCAAAGGCGACAATATTCTCATTGTCAATCACGCCTTATATTAACGCATCTATCATAGTACAGCTGCTGACATACGCTCTTCCTCCTCTTGAAAGATTACAGCAGGAGGGTGAAGAGGGAAGAAAGAAACTTAACCAGATAACAGCTTTTGTTTCTCTGGGACTTTCAATCTTCATGTCAATCGCTTACTATTTCACACTTAAAAATATGGGCGCAGTACAGTACACATCAGGTTTTGAGGGCGTATTTACTGCAATCGTAATTTCATCCTGCTTTGTTGCGGGAGCAATGCTTGTAGTATGGATGGGCAACAGAATAAATGACAAGGGTATCGGAAACGGTATTTCCATGATACTCTTTGCAGGTATCGTTGCAAGATTCCCGACCGATGTCGGAACACTCGTTTCCCTTACAAAGGAAACTCCAGCCAAGTATTTATTCGTCTCAATCGGTATTGCAATAGTATTCGTTCTGATGATTGGCTTTGTTGTATTTATGAACGAATCCGAAAGAAGAATTCCGATTCAGTATGCAAAGAGAGTTGTGGGCAGAAGACAGTATGGCGGACAGAGCACACACATTCCTGTAAAGGTTTGCATGAGCGGTGTTATGCCGATTATCTTCGCTATGGCATTTATGTCACTCCCAAGCACAATCGGAATGTTTAAAGGTCCGTATGCAAGTCCGGAAGGATTCTGGCAGAAATTCTATAACGGATTCCTTAATTTCTTCAGCACACAGTCATTCTCATACGCAATACTCTACTTCATTCTGATTATCGCATTCAACTACTTCTATGTATCAATGCAGTATAATCCGATTGAAATTGCAAACCAGTTAAGACAGAACAACGGTGGTATCCCTGGTATCAGACCTGGTAAACCGACATCTGATTATATTCAGAGAGTTCTGTCAAAGATTACATTAGTCGGCGCTGTATTCCTTGGAATCATTGCAATCTTCCCGATTTTCCTGGGAATGTGGGACGACAACCTGAGAAGTCTTTCAATGGGCGGTACAACAATGCTTATCGTTGTAAGCGTTGCGCTTGAAACAGTTCGTACACTGGAATCACAGCTGATGATGCGTCATCACAAGGGATTCCTTGAATAAGGAGGTCGTAAGATGAATCTAATTTTGTTAGGTGCTCCGGGTGCCGGAAAGGGAACACAGGCTGAGGTTATCGCTGAGGCTAAGAATATCCCGCAGATTTCAACAGGTAATATCCTGAGAGAAGCTGTAAAAAACGGTACAGAATACGGTCTTAAAGCTAAGGCTGCTATGGACAGCGGTTCACTTGTTTCTGATGATGTTGTAATTGGTATCTTAAAGGACAGAATCGCTGAGGACGACTGCAAAAACGGTTTTATCCTTGACGGTTTCCCGAGAACAGTGCCTCAGGCAGAGGCTCTGGAGACTATGGGTGTTAAAATTGATAAGGTAATTGAAATATTTGTTCCGGATGAAACAATCCAGCAGAGACTTTCAGGAAGAAGAGTCTGCGAGGACTGCGGCGCATCTTATCACACAGCATTCAAGCCGTCAAAGGTTGAAGGAAAATGTGACAAGTGCGGCGGAAATACAGTTCAGAGAAAAGACGATCAGCCTGAAACAGTTATTGAGCGTTTAAAGGTATATCATGAGCAGACTGCTCCTTTAAAGGATTTCTATTCCAAGAAGGGCAAGCTTGAAACTGTTGTTGGTCAGGAGGACGTTGCTGAAACATCCAAGCTGACATTGAAAGCTGTTGAGGCGTAAGATGGTAAGCATAAAATCAAGCACTGATTTAGCTAAGATGCGTGAAGCCGGTCAGATAGCCGGCAGAGCGCTGAAGCTTGCGGGTGAATCCATAAAAGCAGGTATGACAACAAAAGCCCTTGACAAAATAATCCACGATTATATAGTAGGGTGCGGAGCTAAGCCGTCGTTTTTAAATTACGGCGGATTTCCGGGAAGTGCCTGTATTTCAATAAACGAAGAAGTTATTCACGGTATTCCGAGTCATAAGAAAAGAATTGCTGAAGGCGACATAGTCAGTGTTGATGTGGGAGCGCTTTATAACGGCTTTCACGGAGACACCTGTGCGACATTTGCTGTCGGAAAGGTTTCTGATGAGGCAAAGGCACTTCTGAAGGTGACGGAGGAAAGTCTTTATGAGGGTATCAAGGCTGCTCAGGTCGGCGCAAGACTGGGCGATATAGGTCACGCAGTTGAGGAATACTGCTCATCAAGAGGCTATGGCATTGTAAGGAATTACTGCGGACACGGAATCGGCAGGGATCTGCACGAGTCACCGGAGGTTCCGAACTACGGAAAACCCGGACACGGACAGCGCCTTGTTGCCGGAATGACATTTTGTATAGAGCCCATGATAAATCAGAAGGGTGACGGAGTAAAGGTACTCAGAGACGGATGGACCGTTGTAACGGCAAACGGTTCTCTTTCGGCTCATTTTGAACACGCAATTGCAATTACACCGACAGGACCTGTTATCCTGACTCAGCCGTAAAAAACGGAGGACAGTTTGGATATACAAAAGGGAATGATTGTAAAGGCGGTTGCCGGAAGAGATAAAGAAAGATATTTCGCAGTTGTGGGCGAGGAGAACGGATTAGTCCTTATAGCGGACGGAAAGACCCGGAAGCTCCAGAAGCCTAAGCGAAAGAATATCAGACATCTGAAGTTCACCGGTAAGATAATCGGTCTTAACGATATAACCAATAAAAAGCTTAAAAATGTGCTGGCGGAATTAAATCAGCACACCGTAACCGATATGGGGAGGTATTAATTTTGTCTAAGGAAGATGTAATTGAATTAGAGGGTATCGTTGAAGAGGCTTTGCCGAATGCAATGTTTCGTGTTAAGCTGCCAAACGACCATGTAATTCTCGGATACCTGTCAGGAAAGCTGAGAATGAATTATATCAGAATCGTTCCCGGCGATAAGGTAACAGTTGAAATGTCGCTTTATGACAAGACTAAGGGCAGAATCACCTGGAGAGCCAAGTAAAAAAATGGCTCATGAAACCTGAGGCGTTGTGAAAATAATGCTTCTGTAATCTATCAAGGAGGTATTTTCAATGAAAGTCAGACCTTCAGTTAAACCTATTTGCGAAAAGTGCAAGGTTATTAAACGCAAGGGAAAAATAATGGTAATTTGCGAAAATCCAAAGCATAAACAGCGTCAGGGATAATTCCTGACATCTTATTAATGGAGGTGCTATTAATTAATGGCAAGAATTTCTGGTGTTGACCTGCCGAAGGATAAGAGAGTTGAGATCGGCTTGACTTATATCTACGGCATCGGTCGTCAGACTGCTGTAACGATCCTTAAGGAAACAGGAGTTAATCCTGACACAAGAGTTAAGGACCTTTCAGAAGAAGACGTAGCAAAGCTGCGTGACTATATTGATAAGAACTGCAACGTTGAGGGTGACCTCAGAAGAGAAGTTGCGCTTAATATCAAGAGACTTGTTGAAATCGGCTGCTACAGAGGCGTTCGTCACCGTAAGGGTCTGCCTGTAAGAGGACAGAGAACAAAGACAAACGCAAGAACCCGTAAGGGACCTGCAAAGACGATTGCAAACAAGAAGAAGTAAGGAGGACTTGATACAATGGCACAGCAGAAACCTAAAAAAGTTGCTATCAGAAGACGCAGAGAGCGTAAAAATATCGAGAGCGGCGCTGTTCATATTCAGTCCACTTTCAACAACACAATCGTAACTATCACAGATACACAGGGAAACGCTATTTCATGGGCAAGCGCAGGCGGACTTGGCTTCAGAGGCTCAAGAAAGTCTACACCATTCGCTGCACAGACAGCTGCTGAAACAGCTGCAAAGGCTGCTATGGAACATGGTCTTAAGACTGTTGAAGTTTACGTTAAGGGACCTGGTTCAGGCAGAGAAGCTGCAATCAGAGCACTTCAGACAGTTGGTCTTGAAGTTAAGATGATCAAAGACGTTACCCCAATTCCGCACAACGGATGCCGTCCTCCAAAGAGAAGACGTGTCTAATTTACAGGAGGTGCAAAAAATTGGCTATTAACAGAGAACCTATTCTCAAGAGATGCAGATATCTTGGAATCAGCCCTGCAGTTATGGGTATATCCAAGGAGAGCAACCGTAATCCTAACGCAAACAAGAGAAAGAAAGTTTCCGAATACGGAATGCAGCTTAAGGAAAAGCAGAAGCTGAAGTTTATCTACGGCGTTCTGGAAAAGCCTTTCTATCACTATTTTGAAATCGCTGAAAAAATGGAAGGCAAGGCTGGTGAAAACCTGATTACAATTCTCGAGTCAAGACTTGACAACGTTGTATTCAGAATGGGTCTTGCACTTACAAGAAGAGAATCAAGACAGCTCGTTTCACACGGACATTTCCTCGTAAACGGCAAGCGTGTTGACATTCCTTCATACAGAGTTAAGATCGGTGATGTAATTGAACTTTCTGAAAACAGCAAGAAGAGCGACAAGTTCAAGGAAATCATCGAAGGAACAAAGGGCAGAGTAATCCCTCTCTGGCTTGAGGCTAACAAGGAAGCAGCAACTGCTAAGGTTGTTCGTATGCCTGTTAAGGACGATATCGACTATGAGGTTGAAGAAACATTCATCGTCGAGTTGTACTCAAAATAATAATAATTTACTTATTATTAGCCTGTTGATTATTTTAGATAAAAAAGTGATTGCGAAATAGGAGGGTTCTTATGCTTGAAAAAATCGTAAAGCCGGAAATTGATACTGTTGAGCTGAAAACTGACGGCAAGTACGGTAAATTCGTTCTGTCTCCGCTGGAGCGCGGATATGGTATAACACTCGGCAATAGTCTGAGACGTGTACTGCTCTCCTCACTGCCCGGTGTTGCGGTCAACTCAGTAAAGATAGACGGAGTACACCATGAAATGTCAACCATTCCTGGTGTCAAGGAAGACGTTACTGAAATCATCCTTGCGATCAAGGGACTTACAGCCAAGCTTTACGGCGAAGGTCCAAAGACAGTTTATATCGAAGCTGAGGGCGAATGCGAAGTAACTGCCGGTGATATCAAAACAGACTCAGAGGTCAATATTCTTGATCCGGGAATGCATATAGCAACACTCGGCAAGGATGCAAAGCTTTATATGGAAATCACTATTGACAGAGGCAGAGGCTATGTTTCTGCTGAACGCAACAAGCAGCAGGCAGGCGGAAGTATGCCGGTTGATGTAATTGCAGTTGATAGTATTTATACTCCTGTTTTGAAGGTAAATTACAAGGTCGAGGACACACGTCTGGGCCAGGTAACTGATTTTGATAAGCTTACAATTGAGGTTTGGACAGACGGAACAATCTCAGCAAAGGAAGCATTATCACAGGCAGCCAATCTCCTCAACGAGCATCTGAAACTTTTTGTTGACTTGTCAGATGAGGCAAGTATCGCAGAAGTTCTTGTAGATCAGGAGGACAAGGGAAAAGAGAAAATCCTTGAGATGACCATTGAGGAACTTGACTTATCGGTACGTTCCTTCAACTGCTTAAAGCGTGCCGGAATTAATACCGTAGACGACTTGATAAACAAGTCTGAAGAAGAAATGATGAAGGTTAGAAACCTTGGTAAAAAATCCTTTGATGAGGTTAAAGAAAAGCTTCAATCACTTGGCTTTGACCTTAGCTCAGAAGAGGAATAAAACTGTCGGAAGAACGCTTTTGCGGTTCGTTCCTGCAATTTGAAAAGGAGTGAATAACGATGCCAGGTACAAGAAAGCTTGGAAGATCAACTGACCACAGAAGAGCAATGCTCAGAGCAATGGTTACTTACCTGCTTGAAAATGGACAGATTGAAACAACAGTAACAAGAGCTAAAGAAGTAAGAGCAGTTGCTGAAAAGATGATTACAATCGGCAAGAACAGCGACCTGCATTCCAAACGTCAGGTTTTCGCTTATGTTACTAAGGAAGACGTTGCTAAGAAGGTATTTGATGAGATCTCACCAAAATATGCTGACAGAAACGGCGGATATACAAGAATCGTGAAAATCGGTCCTCGTCGTGGAGACGCTGCTGAAATGGCTATTATTCAGCTGGTTTGATTTTAAGATTACATTCCTGTTGTTATATGAAATGCTCCCCTTTCGGGGGGCATTTTTGCATTTGCAGTAATTTAAGGGACGCACTCTCTTGCAGGGCGTCTCTTCTTTTCAGCCTTTGGATGAAAATTCACACTAAATCTATACATCCATTTGTTTTTTGGTAGGGGCGACCATTGGTCGCCCTACAAAAAAGCTGTATTTGATTTCCGTGTTTTTTAGTAAAAAAGTGTTGACTATTTTCCGAATTTAGTTTATTATATTAGTATGTATGTAATAAGAACCTGTCCACATAGGAAATGTTCACAGGTTCTGATTCGGAGGAAATATGAGTAAAAACATTATATCAAAACTTCCGGTTATGCTCCATGGCGCTGACTACAACCCGGAGCAGTGGCTTGATATGCCCGAAATACTGGAACGTGATATTGAGCTTATGAAAAAAGCCGGAGTAAACTGCGTTTCTGTGGGTATCTTTTCATGGGTATCCCTTGAACCGGAAGAGGGCGTTTACACCTTTGACTGGCTGGAAAATGTCATAAACCGCCTTTACGAAAACGGCATTTACACCGTTCTTGCAACCCCGACAGGTGCAAAGCCCTCATGGATGGCAAAGAAGTACCCGGAAATTCTCAGGGTTGAGAGCAATCGTGTGAGAAATCTTCAGGGCGGCAGACACAATCACTGCTATACCTCGCCGGTTTACCGTGAAAAGACAAGGCTTATAAATACCGAACTTGCAAAGCGTTTTGCAAATCATCCGGCGGTAATTCTGTGGCACGTTTCAAATGAGATACAGGGTGAGTGTCACTGCGAACTGTGTCAGGCGGAGTTCAGAAAATGGCTGAAAAAGAAGTACAATACTCTTGACAATTTAAACAAGCAGTGGTGGACCTGCTTCTGGAGCCACACCTATACTGACTGGGAGGAAATCGAATCCCCAGCCCCTCACGGCGAACCGTGTATTCACGGTCTTAACCTTGACTGGAAACGCTTCTGCACCGAACGGACGGTTGATTTCTACAAAGAGGAGATAAAGCCGCTTAAAGAGGCGAATCCTGACATTCCGGCAACCATTAACATGATGGCTTACTATGACGGTATTGATTACTGGAAATTTGCCGAAGTGCTGGACATTGTTTCGTGGGACTCCTACCCGATGTGGCACAATGGCGGAAGTGACGATTCCGGCGGGGCTATATGGAATGCCTGCTGGCATGACGCAATGCGTTCAATGAAACAACAGCCGTTTCTGCTTATGGAGAACACGCCGAGTACTGCCAACTGGTGCGGCGTTTCAAGACACAAGCGTCCGGGAATGAATCTTTTAACAGCCGTTCAGGCGATAGCCCACGGTTCAAACAGCTGCCAGTATTTCCAGTGGAGACAGAGCAGAGGTTCTGTCGAGAAGTTTCACAGCGCTGTTGTGGGACATAACGGTTCTGACAAATCGAGGATTTTCCTTGAAATATGCAAAACCGGCGATGCTCTCAAAAAGCTTGACGGCGTTCTGACTGCCGATGTAAATGCGCAGACTGCTATAATCTATGACGTGGAAAACAAGTGGGCAGTTGAGGACAGTAAGGGACCAAGAAACGAGGGAATGGGCTATACCGACCAGATTTTGCAGACTTACGGCTCGTTCTGGAAACAGGGTATTCCGGTGGATGTGATAAACATGGACGCTGACCTTGAAAAATACAAGCTTGTCTGCGTGCCGATGCCTTATATGCTAAGAAACGATTTTGCCGCAAGACTGAAAAGCTATGTTGAAAACGGCGGTACTGCGGTGGTTACATATTTCTGCGGAATGGTCAACGAAAACGACCTTTGCTATCTGGGTGAAACTCCGGCAGAGGGACTTTCGGATATGCTGGGTATCGTCTTTGAAGATATTGACGGGCTTTATGACTATCAGAAAAACCATGTTGTGTTTGACGGCTCCGAGAGTGAATATGAAACCTCAAGGCTTTGCGAAATTGTAACAGTTAAAACCGCTGAGGTTCTCGGAACGTACAAGGAGGATTTCTATGCCGGATATCCTGCTTTAACCGTCAATAATTACGGCAAAGGCAAAGCGTACTATCAGGCAACCTTTATGAACGGGGAATTTTCTGATAAGTTCTACAAAAAGCTGTGCGGAGAACTGGGAATCAGAAGAAGTCTTGAAACAGACCTGCCCCAGGGCGTTACAGCAGGTTTAAGAACTGCAGAGGACGGTACAGAGTACATATTCATTGAAAACTTTGTTAATGAAACTCGTGAGCTTGACCTGCCTTACGCACTTTATGATATCATAAGCGGAAAAACCATAAGCGGCAGGACAGTTCTTGAACCATACGCTGCAATGGTGTGTCAAAAAACTGAATAATTTACAGGAGGACATAAATACAAATGAAAATCAAAAAGGCTTTTGCCGCCTTGACGGCAGCAGTTATGATGTGTGCTGCATTTTCAGGCTGTTCCGGAAAGGACGATGACGGAAAATCCGCTGCGTCTGTTGATTACAAATGGAGCAACGTTGCAATAGGCGGCGGCGGTTATGTAACCGGTATGGAATACAGCAAGGCTGAAAAGGGACTTGTCTATGCAAGAACCGATATCGGCGGCGCATACCGCTGGGTGGATTCCGAATCAAAGTGGGTGGCAATCACAGACTTCCTCGGCTCTGATGAATGGAACCTTATCGGTATTGAAAGTATCTGTGCAGACCCGGTTGACGCAAAGAGAGTTTACTTTGCCGGCGGTACATACATGGATACATCAAACGGTGCAATTTTCAGTTCCGACGATTACGGCGAAAACTGGACAAGATTCGACCTTCCATTCGGCTGCGGAGGAAACCAGTCCGGACGTGGAACAGGCGAGCGTCTTGCTGTTGACCCGAAAGACAACAAGAATGTGTACTTCGGCAGCAGAAGCAACGGTCTGTGGAAATCCACCGACTACGGTAAAACATGGGCAGAGGTTACTTCATTCCCGACAAAGGGCACATACAGTCAGGAAAGCGTAAGCATGGGTATCATGTGGGTAGAGTTTGACCCTAATTCCGATGATATGTATGCAGGAGTTGCGGAAACAAACGGACAGTGTATCTACAAGTCCTCAGACAAGGGCGAAACATGGACTTCCTTCACTTTGCCGGACAGCGGACTGTATCCTCTTCAGGCTGATATTTCCACAAACGGAAAAATGTATATTGCCTGCAGTGACAACTGCGGACCTAACCTTTCACCGGAAAACGGCAAGGTTTATGCCTTTGACATGGCGGCAGGAACATTTACGGATATAACTCCGGCAGTAGGTGACGGCAGATACGGCGGTTTCGGCGGCGTTTCAGTAGACGCACAGAACCCTGATACAGTGGTTGTTTCATCACTTGGTTTCTGGAACGAAAAGGGCGACAACGTTTACCGCACAACAGACGGCGGTGCAACATGGTCTGCGTTCTATGATACAAACAAGAACTATGTTATGGACACTTCAGAGGCGGACTGGCTCAAATGGGGCAATGACGAGGCAAAGACCGGCTGGTGGACTGCGGATATCAACATCAACCCGTTTAACTCAGATGAAGTTATGTACGGCACAGGCGCAACAATTTACGCTACTGAAAACATAACAGCTCTTGGAACAGGAACTCCTGTTACAGTAAAATTCCACGCATACGGTCTTGAGGAAACCGCAGTTTACAAAATGGTTTCACCACCGGCAGGCGGTCCTCAGCTTTATTCTATCATGGGTGACCTTACAGGATTTTCACATCTTGATGTTACAAAGTGTCCGGATGATACATATTTCATGAAGGACGGCGACGCATCTGATATCGACTGCGCATGGAGCAATCCCAACACAGCAGTTATGTGCGGTGATATGAACGGCAGTCTCAGATACACAACAGACGGCGGTGCAACATGGAACAAGAGCAAGGCACTTCCGGAAAATGCTCAGGACGGTACTCTTGCCATGGCGGCTGACGGCAGTTCATTTATCTGGACTCCTGCGTCAAATACCGGCAAGCCTTATATAACATTTGATATGGGTACTACATGGTATAATGTAGGAGGACTTGGCTACGGTTCAACAATCGCTGCGGACAGAGTGAATCCAAATAAGTATTATGCAGTATGCGATGGTATGTTCTATGCCTCCGAGGACGGCGGAAACAACTTTGTTTCAACTGGTCAGATGATAATGGACAGTGCCTCAATTGCTGTATGCGGTGATAAGGAAGGCGATGTCTGGGTTTACAACAGCGGTCTTATCATGCATACAGAGGACGGCGGAAAGTCATTTGAGTCCATAAAGAATTTCAAATGCAAGGCTATGGGATTCGGTGCACCTGAAAAGGACGGAGATTATATGGTTATCTACGCAATGGGTTCAACCGAAGAGCACGGCGACGGCATTTACCGTTCAAAGGACAAGGGCAAGACCTGGGAAAGAATCAATGACGAGCATCACCTTTTCGGTAACCTCACACCGTCTATCACAGGCGACAGCGAAGTTTACGGCAGAGTATACTTTGCAACAAACGGCAGAGGAATCGTAATGGGTGACATAGCTGAATAAAGATTAAGGAGTAAAAATATGAAGTATTACATTGGTATTGACCTCGGCGGAACAAACATTGTTGCCGGAGTCGTTGACGAAAACTACAAAATCATTTCAAAGGCAAGCACAAAGACAAATCTTCCAAGGCCGGAAAAGGAAATCGCCGCTGACATGGCAAAGGTTTCAATTCAGGCAGTAAAGGAAGCCGGACTTGACATGAGCCAGATTGAATGGGTTGGTATCGGAACACCGGGTATTGCCAACAGCGAGAAGGGAATTATTGAGTATTCCTGCAATCTCGGTTTTGACAACACACCTATGGTGGACTACATAAAGGAATACATCGACAAGCCGGTATTCATTGAAAATGACGCCAATGCCGCAGCTTATGGCGAATATGTTGCCGGCGCTGCAAAGGGTGCTAAAAACGCAGTGTGCATCACTCTTGGAACAGGCGTAGGCGGCGGAATAGTTATTGATGGTAAAATCTATTCCGGTTCAAACTTTGCCGGTGCTGAAATCGGCCACATGGTAATCGAGGTTGACGGTCCGCAGTGTACCTGCGGCAGAAAAGGCTGTTTTGAGGTGTTCTCCTCTGCAACTGGTCTTATCAGAATGACCAAAGAGGCAATGGCTGAAGACAAGGAAACAGTAATGCACAAGATTACTGCCGAGAGAAACGGCAAGGTTACAGCAAGAACATCATTTGATGCCATGAGAATGGGAGACAAGACTGCAAAAGCTGTTGTTGACAAGTTTATCAAGTACCTTGCAGCCGGAATCACAAACACAATCAACATCTTCCAGCCGGATATTCTCTGTATCGGCGGCGGTGTGTGCAATGAGGGTGATCCACTCCTCCTGCCTGTCAAGGCACTGGTAAAGGACGAGGTTTACACAAGAAACTCACCTAAGAACACAGAGATAGTTATTGCAAAGCTTGGAAATGACGCCGGAATTATCGGTGCGGCATTTCTGGGAAATGCTAAATAAAGAATCATATATAAATGGGACGCCAGTTAAAAGGCGTCCCATTTAATTTATTATAAAAATCCTCCGTTTTCAGTAACAAATCACTGATATTCTGAATAAGATATATTGAAGTATTCAATCAGAATACAAATATGAAACAGGAGGAAAACTTCATGAGCGATTATGCAAATAACTGCGGTGAAAGTGAGGCTGTTCCGGTAAAAGTGAACAGAGTTTTCGACAGCTGCAGCGACAAGGACTGTATAACCGGAGTCAGGGTTGCTCTTACATCACCGGTTCCGCCGTCCGCAACAATAATCAAGCCAAAGTGCATTACTGTCTGCGACGTGTGTATGAATGTAGAGCCGATACCATTCAATAAAGGTTTTTATTCAGTCGATATCACCTTTACATTTGACGTTCAGCTGCTTGCCTACGACAAAGCCTGCAGTACTCCGACAAGCCTTTTCGGCAAAGCGTCAGTCAGCAAGAACTGTATTCTTTATGGAAGTGAAACCAGTACAAAAACATTTTCAAGTGACGGCAGTGTGATAGGAACGGACGGAAACTGCTGCGATACTATCAATCCCCCCACTGCCCTTGTGCAGGTGGTTTCGCCGCTGATACTTGAATCAAAAATTACATCATGCAAGCCCTGTGAATGTATGTGCAGCCGCAGTGAGAGTACATCAGAAACGTCAGGTAAGCCGTCCGGCGGCAGAGATGTTGTTCTGACAGTAGGACTTTTCTATGTGGTAGAGCTTGTAAGACCGGTTACGGTCATGGTACAGACATACCCCTATACTATACCGCAGAAAGAGTGCTGTTCAGAAACAGACAGTCCCTGCGAAGTGTTTGACAAGATAAGATTTCCTGTTGAGGAATTTTCACCCCAGAAAGCATCGGAAAGCAGGAATACCGGCTGTAAAAGCTGCGGCTGTGGCGTAAGCGCCGAAACTTTTAATCCTCCGCCGCTGACAGATGACAGTGAAGAGGCGTAATATAAATATGTCTGAAAAACGGACGGCTTTTATAAACCGTCCGTTTGATGTGTGAGGGGAAAATGAGAAATAAGTCTGACAAGCTGCCAAAATACAAAAAAATAATAGTGGCTGCGGTTATTTCAGCTGTTGTGGTGATTTCTGCATTTTTGTGCATTGAAAAAAAATTAAGACGCTATACCTCGGAAATGGGTACATATTACTGCCGCTCGCAGCTAAGTGAGGTTATCAGCGGTTCTGTACAGAGCGTACTTGAAAAAACCGGTGCGGAATATTCTGACCTGTCCACTGAAATGTATGACGAAAACGGCAATTTTGTTTCCGCAAATATAAACATTAAAAACACTAACAAACTGCAAAGTATGATAGTTTCAGAGATAAACGGCAATATCAGCGGACTTTCAGACAGCGAAATTGAAATATCAGCCGGAACGCTCAGCGGAATAGTTCTGTTAAACGGCAAAGGTCCGGATATAAGGTTAAGGCTTGTTCCGGTGGGGAGTGTGCAGGCGGAACTGAAAAGCAGTTTTGAGTCTGCCGGAATCAACCAGACCTGCCACAGGATTTCTCTTGATATAACGGCAGAGATAAAGGCGGTTTATCCGGCGGGGAGTGAAACTGTAACAGTCAGCATGAACTGTATTCTTGCGGAAAATATAATAGCCGGAGAAGTGCCGGATGGATTTATAGTCCGCTGAAATCAAAGTCTGGAGTGTATTCAGACTTTGCCGAGGTGCGCTCCTGAGAAAATCCCTTTAAATCAAGCCGCTGAACTTCTTTGAGTACTGATTTGTATTCAAAGGTGGTAATTCTGTGGTTTATTTCGGGGTACTTGCCGCAGTTCTCATTGGGTGTGTACTGGCTCATAAGGCTTAATAAAAAGCTGTCATGGGGAAGTATTTCTGCAAGACGGTTTACAGCCGCAATGGAGTCATGGCGACAGCCGGGGAGGATAAGGTGACGGACTATCAGTCCCTTTTTCAGCATATCCCCGTCCATGACAAGCCGTTGCTGCTGACGGTGCATTTCTTTCAGCGCCTTTTGTGCGTGAATACTGTAATCAGCGGCTTTAGAATACTTACCTGAAATGTCACTGCTTACATACTTGAAATCCGGAAGATATATGTCAACGTAACCCTCAAGCATTCTGAGGGTTTCTTCTTTTTCATAGCCGCCGCAGTTGTAGACTATGGGTATTGTCAGCCTGTCCTTAACAAGGTCGAGGGCACTTATTATCTGCGGTACATAGTGGGTAGGATTCACAAGATTTATGTTATGGGCACCTTTTTGCTGTAATTCAAGAAAAATCTCCCCCAGCCGCTGGGTACTGATTTCCATTCCCTTATTTTCGCCGCTTATCTCGTGATTCTGACAGAAACAGCATTTAAGGGTACAGCCGGAAAAGAACACCGCCCCCGAACCGTTTCTGCCGCTGATACAGGGTTCTTCCCAGTAGTGAAGCTGTGCCTTTGCGGCTCTTATCCGATAGTCACTGCCGCATATTCCGGCGGTTTTAGTCCTGTCTGCGCCGCATTCTCTGGGACAAAGGGTGCAATGGGAAAAATCGTACATCAGGACAACCTCTCTTTAAAGTCCTCATAGCCGAACTTCTTTATGATTTCAATTTCACCGTTTTCGTCCATAACCGCAATGGACGGCAGCGGCATACCGTTAAAGGTGTTGTTCTTCACCATGCTGTAAATCGCCATGTCCTCAAAAATCAGTTTGTCACCAATTTTAAGGGGACTGTCAAAGGAGTACTCACCAATCATATCTCCGGCAAGACAGGTCTGGGAGCCTAAACGGTAGGTGTACCGCTTTTCATCAGGCATACCGGAATTGAAAAGGGGCGGACGGTAGGGCATTTCCAGTACATCCGGCATATGACAGGCGGCGGAGGTGTCAAGTATTGCCGCCGGAATGTCGTTTTCAGTAATGTCCAGCACCTTTGTAACGAGATAGCCGGCATTGAGAGCCACAGCCTCACCCGGTTCAAGATACACCTCAAGACCGTATTTATCCTGCATACGCTTAATGCACCTTTCAAGGCGGGAAATGTCGTAGTCGGGGCGTGTTATGTGGTGACCGCCGCCGAAGTTTATCCACTCCATTTTTTTCAGATACTCTCCGAATTTTTCCTCCACAGCGTCAAGGGTACTTTCAAGGTCGTCGGAATTCTGCTCACAGAGGGTGTGGAAATGCAGTCCGGTTACGCCGTCAAGGTTGTCAGGCTGAAAATTTTTCATAGTTATTCCAAGACGTGATTTCGGAGAACATGGGTCGTAAATTTCGTGTCCCTCCTGTGTGGAGTGTTCCGGATTTATGCGCAGTCCGATTTTCTTTCCGGCTTTAAGCGCCTTTTCACGGTAAAGGTCAAGCTGGGAAAATGAATTGAAGATGATGTGTCCGCAGTAAGAGATTATTTCATCAATTTCCTCACTGCGGTAGGCGGCGGAGAAAACGTGGTTTTCCTTGCCCATGCATTCATATCCCAGACGAGCCTCGTAAAGACCGCTGCAGGCAGTACCGCTTAAATATTTGCCGATAAGGGGGTACATTGAAAAAGCGGAAAACGCCTTTTGCGCAAGAAGTATTTTACAGCCTGTCCTGTCCTGAACGGTTTTTAGTATTTCAAGGTTAGAGATAAGCTTTGCCTTGTCAATGACATAGCATGGCGTTTCGATGTTGTGTAGGTTTTTGTTCACTTTTTTGCTCCCAAAATATTTTTTTGTAGGGGCAACCATTGGTCGCCCGTGGATTTATAGAATGAAAATTTACGGTCAGGCCCGAAAGACCTGACCGTTTAAGTAATCAAACAAATTTAACCGCAGTTCCGTAAGCCATAACCTCGGCTGCGCCCTGCATAATTGCTGATGAAGCATAGCGGACATTCACAATTGCGTCCGCGCCCAGTGCTTCAGCTTCCGCAACCATTCTCTTTGTGGCGATTGCACGAGCCTCATTCATCATTTCTGTGTAAGCCTTAAGCTCACCGCCGACAATAGTTTTAAAGCTTTGCATAATGTCTTTTCCTGCGTGTTTTGACTGTATGGTTGAACCCTTTACCAGTCCCAGCATTTCAAAATTTTTGCCTGTGATGTAATCAGTATTTACTAATATCATCTTCTTCACCGTCCTTGATTTCATGTATTCTCTCAATGAGAGTGTATATTGCCAGTGCTATTCCGATTACGGCTGTAACTGCAAATATTATCCCTACAATGCTTATTGTGGCAAGTATCGCATAGCCTAAAAGAAACAGCACAAGTAAAACTGTAATAATAACCGGTGCAATAATCTTTTTAGTGTGTTTTTTCATTTTAGTCTACCAGTACCGGGTCAAAGTTTTCTTTCCACGGCAGACCCCATTTGTTAAGTCCCTCCATAAACGGATCCGGGTCGAACTCCTCAACGTTGTAAACCCCCGGTTTCTTCCACTTTCCAGTCAGCACCATTTCAGCACCTATCATTGCCGGAACGCCTGTTGTGTAGGAAACAGCCTGTGAACCGACTTCCTTGTAGCACTCCTGGTGGTCGCAGACATTGTAAACGTAGTAATTAACCGGCTTGCCGTCCTTTTTGCCCTGACAGATACAGCCGATGTTTGTCTTGCCGACTGTTCTCGGACCAAGTGACGCAGGGTCGGGGAGTACTGCCTTTAAAAACTGGAGCGGTACTATTTCCCTGCCTTCATACATGATAGGCTCGATTGAAGTCATACCAACGTTTTCAAGGCATTTCAGATGTGTAAGATAGCTCTGACCGAATGTCATAAAGAAACGGATTCTCTTGATACCCTTGATGTTGATAGCCAGTGACTCCAGTTCTTCGTGGTGGAGCAGATACATATCCTTTTCGCCTACCTCGTCGAAGTTGTAAACTCTCTTTATCTCCATAGGCTCGGTTTCAACCCACTTGCCGTCCTCGATGTAGCTGCCCTTTGCGGACACCTCTCTGATATTGATTTCCGGATTGAAGTTTGTGGCGAAGGGATAGCCATGGTCGCCGCCGTTGCAGTCGAGAATGTCAATGTAGTTTATCTCGTCGAAATAGTGCTTCTGTGCATAGGCAGAGAAAACACCTGTAACGCCCGGGTCAAAACCGCAGCCGAGAATTGCAGTGATACCAGCCTTTTCAAAACGCTCCTTATACGCCCACTGCCACTTGTACTCAAACTTGGCGGTATCCTCCGGCTCGTAGTTTGCGGTATCAAGGTAGTCAGTCTTTGTTTCAAGACAGGCGTCCATGATAGTCAGGTCCTGATAGGGGAGTGCAACGTTGATTACAATATCCGGCTTTTCCCTGTTGATAAGTTCAACAAGCTGGGGTACGCTGTTTGCGTCAACCTGTGCAGTTGTGATTTTGGTTGCAGTCTTGCCCTCAAGTTCCTCCTTGAATTTGTCGCACTTTGATTTAGTACGGCTTGCAATGCAAATCTCCGTAAATACCTCGCTGTTCTGACAGCACTTGTGAATAACAACTCCGGCAACTCCGCCGGCACCTATAATTAATGCTTTAGACATTTTTTATCAAACCCTTTCATTTTTTACTAAATTATCAACTGCAGTCCCAGTTATATAAAACATCACTGAAATCAAGCTGTTTAAGCTTTTCACGGTTTATAAAGAAATTTCCGATTCCCAGATCGCCCCACATGATTTCGTAATTACTGTTACTGAAATTTTCTCTGCAATCGCTGTCGAGCTGGAACAGTAGGAAATTATAGTTTTCGTCATCTTCATCTCTTGGGTCGAACTGGGAAAATCCCGGATATCCGCCGATTTTGTGCCTGAACGCCTTGTCCATACTTTCGTCAAAAAGTTCCAGTTCGTCAAGGTCAATTTCAAAATCGTACAGAGAATCAAGAGGTTCCGGCGGATTCAGTCTGTTGTATTTCTCACAGAATATTTTTTCAAAATGACAGTCAAAGTCTGATATATAATCGGTGTCTGCTTTGAAGGTCAGACCGTATTCTCCCTCAACAGGCATATAGCCCTCGTCGTCCGCCTCGAATTCATTGTCCTTTATTTTGGAAAGAATTTCTGCTTCAGTAACGCTGTTGTCAATATCCTTATGATATATAACTCTGAATGTGTTCTGCTTTGCACCGTCATCAAAATCAAGTCCAAATACGTCATTATTCAGTATCCAGAACTGTAAAAGTCCCTGCTTCGGAAAGTCCTCAAGGGAAACGTCTGCACAGTTTACCTGCGCCAGAAGTCTTAACTGATTACCCTTGCTGTCCTCCGGAAAATCCCCGTCATGTGGAATGTAGCCGACACCGCCAATCTTGCTTTCAAAAATTGATGGTTTAGTTTCAGTAAGTTCCATTGTAACGCATGGGATTTCAGTTTCCTTTTTGACAAGCCGGAACGCCTCGTCTGCACAAAGCTTTTCATTTTTTTCGTCGCTTATCGGCGGCTGTGACTGCTGGTCTGGCAGTTCTGATTTATAGCTGTCAAGCTCGCTTGTTAAATCATCCTTTTTCTTTTTGAATATATCGAAAAATCCCATGGCATTACTCCTTGTAGAAATAAAGCATGATTTCTCTCAAAAGCTTGCAGGCAAGAGCAGTTGAAGCACCGCTCTGGTCGAGCATAGGGGACAGCTCGTTTACGTCAAGAGCCACAACATTCAGCTTTGCAACTTCCTCGATTGCCATAATAAGCTGATTGTAGCTGACACCTCCCGCCTCCGGAGTGCCAGTACCGCAGAAACAGGACGGGTCTAATATGTCAAGGTCAAGAGTGAAATAAACAGGCTTGTCACCGATTTTTTCTTTCAGCGATTCAATACCGCTGAAATCAAATTTACTGGTTGTGACGTGTTCTTTACCCCACTTAAATTCCTCTCTGTCACCGCTTCTGATGCCGAACTGGAATATCTTCCCGTCCCCCACAAGCTCATGACATCTTCTCATAACGCAGGCGTGGGAAAGCTTTTGCCCGAGATAATCGTCACGCAGGTCAGCGTGAGCGTCAAAGTGGACTATGTGCAGTTCGGGGTACTTCTTTACTGCCGCCCTGACTGCTCCCAGCGTTACAAGATGTTCTCCGCCTATCATAAGGGGCAGCTTGCCGTGGTCAAGAATGTCAGCGGTCATGTCCTCAATATCGCTCAGTGCGGATTCCGGACTGCCGAAGCAAAGTTCTAAGTCACCGCCGTCGTAAATTTTCGTGTCAAGCAGGTCCTTGTCCTGTCGTGGACTGTAAGTTTCAATCCCGAAGCTCTCATTCCTCATAGCCGCACTTGCAAATCGTGTTCCGGGGCGGTATGAGGTGGTGCTGTCAAAGGGGGCGCCGAAAATAACGATTCTGCTGTCCTCGTATTCGCTTTCACAGCCGATAAATGTGTGTATGTTCATGTTATGGTTCATTTGTGTTCTCCCGATTCACGCAGCTGATCTCTTACGTTGTTTGGTATCGCAAAACAGCCTGTGTGAAGTATTGTATTGTAGTAGCGGGTTTTTATACCCAGTGAGTTCCACCAGTCGGCTTTTAAATCGGCTCTCGGGTCGAACTTCTTTGACGCAAAGCCGAAAAGCCAGTGTCCGGAGGGATAAGTCGGAATGTGTGCCTGATAGACCAGTGCAACAGGGAAGGTCGACCTTATTCTGCTGTGGGCACGTTTCATTGAATTGGCATAGGAGGTGTAAAAAGTGCTTTCATGCTGATTTACCAGTATGCCGTCCTCTTTGAGCGCCTTGTAGCAGTTGCCGTAAAATTCTTTGGTGAAAAGTCCCTCGCCTACGCCGAAAGGATCAGTGGAGTCAACTATAATTAAATCGTACTCGTTTTCCTTTCCTCTGACAAAACGCAGTCCGTCCTGATAGAAAATGTGTACTCTCGGGTCGGAAAGCCTTGAAGCAGTCTGTGGCAGATACTCTCTGCATATCTCCACAACCATTTCGTCGATTTCCACCATGTCGATGTTTTCAACATGGTTGTAGCGAGTAAGCTCCCTTACTGTACCGCCGTCCCCTGCGCCGATTACCAGCACGTTCTTTATGTCCGGATTTACAGCCATAGGGACATGGGTTATCATTTCGTGGTAGATATACTCGTCCTTTTCAGTCACCATAAGATAGCCGTCGAGGGTGAGTATTCTGCCGAACTCCTCCGATTCAAAAACATCTATACGCTGAAACTCGCTTTCAGCACTTCTTAAATGCTTGTCTACTCTTATTGAAAATTTTACATTGTCGGTATGGTTTTCAGTATACCAAAGTTCCATGCTTTCCTCCTAAATCACAACATTGATGTATTCAATGTTAATGTCCTGCGTACCCGTCATCATACATCCTTTTTCCTTGGCGTAAAGAATGTAGCTTATAATGTCGTCGGTGATTTTTTCACCGGGCGCAAGAATTGGTATTCCCGGAGGATAACACATTACAAATTCTCCGCAGATATATCCGCTGCTTTCGGTTATAGGAACGGACTTTTTCTCTCCGTAAAACGCCGATTGGGGCGGCATAATAACCTGTGGGTCTATATATTCATGGTCAAACATTCCTGCCTTGTCTTTTGAATAAAGACGTTTTATTTCGGAAAATGCAGAAATGAGCCTTTCAATTTCAAGTGCCCTGTCACCAGCGGAAATAATAGCAAGAACGTTTCCGATATCGCCGAATTCTATCTGTATATTGTATTCGTCACGGAGAATATCGTAAACCTCGATTCCGGCAAGACCGATATCTCTGGTGTGAATGGAAAGCTTTGTCGGGTCGAAGTCATAGAAGGACTCACCGTCGCAAAGCTCTTTGCCGAAGGCGTAGTAGCCGCCCAGCCTGTTTATTTCCTCTCTTGCGTATTCAGCGTACTGGACAGTTTTTCTGAAAATCTCCCTGCCGTTCAAGGCAAGGTTTTTTCTTGCAATATCAAGAGAGGATATAAGCAGATAAGAACCGCTTGTAGTCTGGGTAAGATTTATTATCTGCCTGATATATCCGGCGTTTACGTTTTTTCCACAAAGCAGCAGTGAACTCTGTGTCAGTGAACCGCCGGTCTTGTGCATACTTACCGCCGCCATGTCCGCACCTGCCGCCATACCCGGAACAGGCATATCCTCACCAAAATAGAAGTGAGTGCCATGCGCTTCGTCGACAAGGGCAAGCATGCCGTGTTCATGAGCAAGCTCTACTATCCCACGCAAATCGGAGCATACGCCGTAGTATGTGGGATTGTTTATGAGTACCGCCTTTGCGTCGGGATTTTCCTCAATAGCCTTTTTCACATTTTCAACGGACATTCCAAGAGGAATCCCCAGCTTCTTGTTAGTCCCCGGATTCACATAAACGGGTACTGCACCGTTTACAACAAGTGCATTGATAGCGCTTCTGTGGACGTTTCGTGGCATGATTATCTTTTCGCCAGCCTTGCATGCCGCCATAATCATAGCCTGAACAGAACCTGTCGTACCGTTTACAATAAAGAAGGCGTTTTTTGCTCCGAACGCCTCTGCCGCAAGGTCCTGAGCGTCCTTTATCACGGAAACAGGGTGACACAGATTGTCAAGTGGTTTCATGGAATTGACGTCGGCTTTAAGACAGGACTTGCCGAGAAAATCGGTCAGTTCCTTAGTACCTCTGCCGCCCTTGTGTCCCGGAACATCAAAGGGAACAACTCTGTTTTGCAGGTGCTGTTCCATTGCCTCTAAAACAGGGGCTTTACTCTGAGTAAAAATCATGTAAAAGCCTCCTGTCAGTATATATTCATTCCGCTGAAAATCTCAATCATTTCACGGCGGATACTGTTTGTAATATCAAGTCTTTCCTTTGGGTGTAGCTCGTAGACGTCGGTATTGAAAAGATAATTCTGGAGCTGGATTTCCTTGATAAGCATTTTTGTGTGGAAGATGTTCGACTGGTAAACATTGACGTCAATTGCGTCATACTTAGTCAGTGTTCTCTCGTCGATATAGTCCTGAATAGAGGTTATGTCGTGGTCGATAAAGTACTTCTTTCCGCACATATCACGGGTAAAACCTCTTACCCTATAGTCGATAGTTATAATATCGGAATCAAAACTGCTTATGAGGTAATCGAGGGTATTCAGCGGAGAAATTTCACCGCAGGTAGAAACATCGATATCCACCCTGAATGTGCAGACTTCATTTTCCGGATGCGACTCCGGAAAAGTATGAACCGTTACATGGCTCTTGTCAAGATGTGCGTGAACAGTTTCGTTCTTTGGCATAATACCGCCGTTGCAGGACTTGTCAAAATTCTCCGGAGCAACGTGTCCCTCTGCGATAAGGATATTTACTGACGCACCCTGTGGATCGTAGTCCTGCTTTGAGATATTGAGGATAGTCGCACCAATCATTTTGGTAACGTCGCAGAGAATTTTCGTCAGTCTTTCGGAATTATACTGTTCGTCGATATATCGGATATAGTCCTCCTGCTCACGCTTTGTCTTTGCGTAGCAGACGTCATATATATTAAAGCTTAAAGTTTTAGTGAGATTGTTGAAGCCATATAAAGCCAGCTTTTTTTCCAACCCTAACATCACGGCCTTTCAGATAAATGTATTCAGATTTATTTTATCATATTTCTTTCTGAATTGCAATGATTATGAGGAATATTTAACAGATTTTTTTATTGTCAGAGCAAGATGCCTTTCTATGCCCTGACAGTAACCGGACTATGCACAAAAACACGGCTGGAAATTTGTGTATTTTAACTGTTGAAGTTTTGCTGTGTAAGGTATATAATAAACTTATAAAAGTGCCGCATAAACATAGAGAAACGGAGGTAATTTGCCATGAAGAAAACCAAGATTTTATCCGTAATTATTTCAGCAATAATGAGTGTAAGTATGATAAGCGGAGTATTTTCCGCAGGGGCAGAGGACACTGAAACAAAACTTTATACTCTCGATGAGTTGCTTGCAATGAGTGATGAAGAATTCCTGGCAATTCCTGAAGAAGCTTATGGCATGACTGCGGAATACTGTTTTTCTCAAGTAGAAGCTGTTTCTGAAACATTTGGATATACTTCAGCATTTGCAGCTGAACTTATTGATAAAAATGTGGAGTTTGAATATATCCCCAATGTTACTGAAAATGAAATTTCAGAACTTATAGGTGATACTATAGAATGTGGTATGTCTGGTATTGCTATAGTAGCTTATGAGCCATATTATACAGATACATTTAATTTTTATGTTTATGAATTTGATGAATTGATGGCTGATAAATCACCGAAAGATATAAATATGATGCTGGCTAAGGTAATGTATTGCGTAAGACAGGTTATTCCTGTAACCAACATGGAAGCTGCACTGCCAAAAGGTGATGATTACAAAGAACCAGTTGTTACCGGTGACGTAAACTTTGACAAAACCGTTGACCTTTACGATGTTATCTGGATTTCAAAGGGACTGACAAAACAGTTTCAACTGACTGACTCACAGCTTGTAATTGCCGATGTTAACAATGATGGAATTGTGAATGTGTTTGACAGAATCATGCTTTCGAGAAAAATGCTTGAAAATTCCGAGATTTAAGATTACAAAAATACTCCCGTGCAGTAAACTGTACGGGAGTTTTTGCTTATTCAGTTATAATTTTTGTGCCGTCATTGTCGATATGGAACTCCCTGACCTGCCAGCCGCCAAGACCGGCATTGTCAAGAGAAAACTTCATTTTTCCGGCGAAATACTTGTTGTTTTCGTCAACGATGGCAACGATAGTGGGTCCGGCACCGCTTATATACGAGCCGTAAGCGCCGTGGTTATAGGCAATGTCGAAGACTTCTCTTGCGTTTGGGATAAGCTCCATTCTGTAAGGCTGGTGCAGCTTGTCGTGGACTGCTGTGCGCAGATTTTCAAATTTACCTGTGAGCAGTGACGCAGAAAAGAGAGCGGCTCTTGAAAGATTGTACACAGCGTCCTTGTGGGAAACCTCAGCCGGAAGGCAGGCTCTTGCTTTTTCGGTTTTAAGTTCAAAATCGGGTATGATAGCCGCAAATTTCAGCTTTGTAAAAACTTCCTGCTTTACCCAGTGGACTTTTTTGCCGTCAAACACGGCTGTTACAATGCCGCCGAGAAGTGCCGGTGCTGTGTTGTCAGGGTGACCCTCTATCTGTGCGGCAAGATCAACGAGGTCATCGGTTGAAAGGGGATTGCCTAAGAGAGTGTTTGCACCGACAATTCCGGCAACGATACAGGCAGAGCTTGAACCCAAGCCCCTTGCCATAGGTATGTTGTTGGTCTGGCGAATCTTCAGACCCTTTATGTCACGTCCGCAGACGTTGAAGAGATCCTTTGCTGATATGTAAATGAGGTTGCTTTCGTCTGTGGGTATGCTCACATCGTCGGCAGAGGAGATTTCAACTCTGTCGGATTCCTCCATTTCAACGTAATTATAATAGGTAAGGGCAAGCCCCAAAGCGTCAAAGCCGGCGCCGAGATTGGCAGAGGTTGCCGGAATCTGAATTTTAATCATAATTATGCTCCGTTCTGTAATTATTATGTTACTTTAAAATTATATCACAAACCCGCAGAAATTTCTACTGCGATTATCTGAAATAGCTGTTTATATATGCCTTTTGTTCTGATTTGAGCATTTTCGCCTATAAATGTTGAAAAAATATATTAAACATTACAAAAGTTCTTTTTTTGAAAAAAAGTTGTTGACATTTCCTTTATAGTTTGATATAATATTAAAGTACTCAATGCGAGTGTGCTGGAATAGGCAGACAGGCACGTTTGAGGGGCGTGTGTCATTGGCGTACGGGTTCAAGTCCCGTCACTCGCACCAGGTTCAATACCTCAGCTTTATGCTGAGGTATTTTCAATTTAATATGTGGAAAGATGGCTGAGCTGGTCGAAGGCGCACGACTGGAACTCGTGTATACGTTAATAGCGTATCGAGGGTTCGAATCCCTCTCTTTCCGCCATATTGTGACTATAAAAAAGATGAATAGTCAGCAAAGTCCGTATTTACGGGCTTTTTTGCTATGCAAATGCTGAAAATCAGAGGGTAAAAACCATAGATGAATGAACCTAATGAGAAGGATTTGAACCCTGCACTTTTTAATATTTCATAATTCAGAGGCATATTTGAGAAAAATAATTTCAGATATGCCTTTTTCCATATAGAAAAAAGTATACAAAGTTTTAAAGACCGTTTTGTCTGGTATCACGAAATAGTGATACTAAACAAAGCGGTCTTTTTTGTTTTCTGACGGAGGTGAGTTTGAAGAAATATAAAATATCGCTAAAAAATATTTACGGAGGAATAAAATGAAGAATCTGAAATTTAACAGTCCGCTGAATTATAAAGCAGCTGATTACAAAACGCATGAAATTTTTGTAGAAAAGGTCATAACGCTTTATGGTAAAAGTTTTGAAGAGCTTAAAACTCATCCGATGCGTAACAGTCCGTATATCGCCGAAAATCGTGATCTGATGTACATCGACAGCAATGAAACTGCACACTGCCTGCTGTTCGTGGATTACAACAGCGGTGATGGAATGCTGGTGGAATCCGAGGGCAGCGGATATGCCAGAAAGTCGCAGTTTATTCCAAATGCAAAAGCGTTACTGAAAAACAACGAGATTACGGACGCTGAAACAAGACTGCATGAAAGTTTGAAAGAAATCGTTGATAAAATTGCAGAACTTGCCCATTGCGGAGAGAACAACTTCGTCTTTGAGGAAATGCTTGAAAAATCCGATCTGGATTTAAAATCACTCCTGCGTAATTCCGTTACGGAAATGCTATGTGAGCGTGAAGATATCCAAATGGCTGAAAGTATTAATGTTGATATTTTGTATCAGCCGGATATCAAAGTCGAAGGGAAGCCAATGCAAAAACTGACATTTTACTGCCCTCTGCACATCGTCAGAGAATATGACGAACCTGATTATGAGTTAGACGAAGAAGTCATGGATGAGATGGAGGAAATTCCCTCAAAGTATGCAGTAGACTGTGCAGATGAAATCAACAATTTTATTCAGGATTATTCCGAACCGAAAGAAGAACACCGTGGACTTATGGTTTATTTCGACAGAAATCCTGCTGTAAACGAAAAGGTATTCTCGGCATTCCCGGTGGTTAAAGAAATCAATGGCGAACTTACTGGCGTGTTTGAATGTCAGGTGGCTGGTAAATTGACGAATGATGAACTTGAAGATTTACGCAGCTATCTGACTGGACAGTCAAGTGATGGCTGGGGTGAGGGACTTGAGCAGCATCCTGTCAAAACAGCTGATTACGGTGAGATTTATGTAAGTTTCTGGAATGACAGCAAAGACTGGTCATTGCAGACGGAAGAAGAAATAAATTGCTGTCAGTCAGAAAACTTAGAAATGAATATGTCAATGTGAGGTATTTGTTATGTACGATAAGAAAAAAGTTGAAACGCTGAAAAGAAGATATCCCGAAGGCACAAGAATCTGCGTGGACAGCATGGAAAACGATCCTCGGCCAATTCCACCGGGAACAAAAGGAACGGTTGATTTTGTTGATGATATTGGAACGGTTCACTGTAAATTCGACAATGGCAGACTTTTGGGGCTGATTCCTGGTGAGGATGGCTTCCACACCATTCTACAGGAAGAAACTGAGGAAATGTCAGAAGAACCTGAAATGGATATGTCAATGTAACGGCTGAGTTTGAAAAAACTTAGCCGGTTTTTTGTATCTGATGAAAGGAGAAACATGATAAAATTTTTTGATATCTTCGCAGGAATCGGAGGCTTTCGTTCCGGACTTGAAAAAGCTGGTGGATTCAAATGTGTAGGATATTGTGAAATTGATAAATATGCTAAATTGGCATATGAAACGCTTTATGATACAAAAGGCGAGGTGTATTACGATGACGCAAGAAAAATCAAACCGGAAGAATTGCCGGATTTCGACCTTATGTGCGGAGGATTCCCTTGTCAGAGCTTTTCACAGGCTGGAAAGCGGCTCGGATTTGCCGACGCAAGAGGAACTTTGTTCTTTGAAATTGCCAGAATTGCCGCCGTTAAAAAACCTAAGTATCTGCTGCTTGAAAACGTTCCCGGACTCCTTTCGCATGACTCAGGCAGGACGTTTGCGGCCATACTCAGTTCACTGGATGAACTGGGGTATGATGTCGCATGGCAGGTGCTTAACAGCGCAGATCATAATGTCGCCCAATCCCGAAAAAGAGTGTATATTGTCGGATTTCTTAGAGAAAGATGTGCCGGACAAATACTGTCTTTCACGGACGCAAATCCAAAAACTCTTATACAGCGCATTCCCGGAAAAGAGGGAAACAGAGTTTACTCTCCCGAAGGACTGAGCATAACACTCACAAGTCAGGCTGGCGGATTCGGCGGAAAAACAGGTCTGTACGAGATCATGGGACTTCCCATAAAAGTCAGGACAAAGTCAGGTTATCAGATTGCCCTGCCCGGTGACAGTATTGATCTTGCCTATCCGAATCTCAATTCAAGACGCGGACGTGTGGGAAAAGAGATAGCTCACACGCTTACAACAAGCTGTAATCAGGGGTATTACGCTATGTTCATAGATATGAATCCTGATCCGAAGATCACAGAGCTTGCAAGATGTATAACTGCACGTCAGGACAGTGGAATAAGCAAGCATAAGGGCGAACATTCGGGAGTGATACTCATTACTGAACCGATAGCGGTGCTTACTCCCGAAAAAGTAAATGTACGACAGCAAGGCAGACGTTTTAAGTTGCCTAACGAGCCTATGTTTACCATCACTGTTGCTGATAAACATGGCGTGATATACTGCGGATACATCCGTAAGCTGCTGCCATTAGAGGCGTGGCGGCTGCAGGGATTTACCGATGAGCAGTTTAATAAGGTTCAAACAATTGGAATGTCCGACGCACAGCTTTACAAGCAAGCCGGAAATGCTGTTACAACAAATGTTGTGGAAGATGTGGCAAAGTTTATTTTAGAGGTGGATAAGGAGAATCCATAATGAGAAATAAAATCAGAATTTTTGAGAATGAAGAGTTCGGTAAGATAAGAACAGTTATCAAGGACGGCGCACCGTGGTTTGTACTTGCTGACGTATGTAAAATTCTTGAAATCAGTAATTCACGAATGGTCGCTAACAGATTAGATGATGAAGACCTGATGTCAGTTAAACTGACATCAGGTGGTCAGCACCGTGATATGACAGCAATAAGTGAAAGCGGTCTTTATGATGCGATACTCAGAAGTGACAAACCTCAGGCTAAGCCTTTCCGTAAGTGGGTCACATCTGAAATTTTACCAACTATACGTAAAACAGGTGGTTACGTTGCCAACGAGGATATGTTCATCGAAAATTACCTCCCTTTCCTTGACGAACCATACCAGAATCTTTTCCGTCTGCAAATGATTGCAATTAACAAGCTGAACGATAGAATCCGTCACGATGAGCCATTAGTTGAGTTTGCAAATCAGGTGGCAAATACCGAAAACCTCATTGACATGAACGCAATGGCGAAACTCGCAATTGAAGAAAATATTCCGATCGGCAGAAACAGATTATTCCGCTGGCTGCGAAAGAACAAAATACTGATGTCGGGAAATCTTCCATATCAAAGGTATATTGACAGAGGATATTTTGTTGTGAAAGAATCGGTTTTTGATACCGGTTCAA
>JALEVO010000117.1 GCA_022788225.1 Oscillospiraceae bacterium
ATGAACAGCACACCATTAAAGTCACTGTTTTGTCGGGAAAACTTGCTCTTGATTGTATTGTCACAGATGAAAATAACAGTACAGAAAAAAAGATAAAGACAGTTTCAAAAAAGAAATCTGCGAAAAAAGCTCCGGGGAAACTGCTGAAAAAAAGTACTCTTCTGATTGGCACAGGTCTTGCAGTTGCTGGTACAGGATTGCTTATTTTTGGCAAAAAAATTAAAAAGTCGTCTGATAAAAAATAATTTTGTCATTTTACTGGACATTTATCATTTTATGTGTTATAATATCATTCAGTAAAACCTTTAAGTTGATCCTGTGAGGTTGACAAGGTAGTGTTTAAGGGCATGCTGTAGCTATATTATCAGTCTGCAAGTTATACGCTTATCTGTCAGCACAGGTAAGCGTTTTTGTTTTATAAAGCAGATATATTGAGTGTTAATCAATATATTGTGAGGTGATAATTTGGAAAGAAAAACAATTATCATGGACGAAAGTGCAATGAAACGGGCTGTTGCCCGAATTACTTATGAAATTCTTGAGCGCAACAAGGGTGCGGAAAATCTTTGCCTTGTGGGGATATATTCAAGAGGAGTGGCATTTGCTGAAAGAATAGCCGCAAAAATCAACGAGCTTGAAAATGTTGATGTACCCAGCGGCGCTCTTGACATAACTCCTTTCAGGGATGATATGAAACCACTCGGAGAGTGCGACAGAACTGATATTGACTTTGATATCAGAAACAAGCACGTTGTTATAGTTGACGATGTCATTTACACCGGAAGAAGCACCCGTGCCGCAATTGACGCTCTTATCGAAAGAGGACGCCCGCAGTCAATACAGCTTGCAGTGCTGATAGACAGGGGACACAGGGAACTGCCGATAAGACCCGATTACGTTGGAAAAAACCTACCTACTTCACGAGAAGAGAGTGTTAAGGTTGCAGTAACGGAAATCGACGGTCAGGATAATGTTTCAATTTATTCCGGATGATGGAGGAAACAATGAGTTCAATATTATTAAAGAATGTAAGGGCTGTTGACGATAAACTTGACAAACAGTGTGACATACTTATTGACAATGGTATTATAAAAGAAATCGGTGACAGCATTGATTTTCAGGCAGACAGCGAATTTGACTGTACAGGACTTACAGCATTGCCGGGACTTTTTGATATGCACGTTCACTTCCGTGACCCCGGATTCACTTACAAAGAGGACATAATAACTGGTGCGGCGGCGGCGCTTCACGGCGGATTTACTGGTGTTGCGTGTATGCCTAACACAAATCCTGTTACGGATAATCCGGAAACTGTCAACTATATTATTGAAAAGGGAAAATATACCGGAGTTAAAATATATCCAGTGGCATCAATAACCGAAGGTCTTAAAGGGGAAACATTAAGCAATTACCCTATTCTGAAAAAAGCAGGAGCAATTGCGGTTTCAGATGACGGCCGTCCGGTGGAAAGCAGGGCAATGCTCAGGGACGGTATGCAGGCAGCGGAAAAAAGCGGTCTGCTGACTATATCCCATTGTGAGGACCTTGAAATTATCGGAAACGGTAAAATGAACAAAGGCACAGTTTCAGAAGAGCTTGGAGTGCCCGGAATGGACAGGCTTTCCGAGGACAGCATAACAGAACGTGAGATACTTACAGCAAGGGAAACCGGCTGCCGTATCCACATTGCCCATGTAAGCACAAAGGGAAGTACCGATATAATAAGACAGTACAAGAAAGCAGGGGTAAAGGTGACCTGCGAAACCTGTCCGCATTATTTCATGATGACAGACGAAATGTTAAGAACCCGTGACGCAGATTACAGAATGAATCCGCCTTTGCGTGAGGAGGAGGACAGGCTTGCCATTATTGAGGGAATATGCGACGGAACTATTGACTGTATTGCAACAGATCATGCTCCTCATTCCAAAGAGGAAAAGTCTGATTTTCTTAGTGCGCCAAACGGAGTTGTTGGACTTGAAACCTCACTTGCGGCAGTTCTTACAGGACTTTATCATACTGGTAAAATCACACTGAACAAAGTGGCAGAGATAATGTCTGTAAATCCGAGAAAAATTCTTGGCATCCCTGTCGTGACTATTTCCGGGGGAATGAACGCTGAAATTACTCTTATAGATACCGAAAAGGAATGGACTGTAAATCCCGAGGAATTCAAGTCAAAAGCGTCAAATTCGGCGTTTAAAGGTATGACGCTGAAAGGAAAGACAGTTGGTGTGATTTCAGACGGAAAAATGCAGTTTTTTGAAAAATAAGGAAAGGCTGACAACAGTCGTTCCATAAAAAAGGAGTTAGGATAATGTCATTTGACAGACTTATTGAAAAAATCATCACATTGAAAAATCCTACCGTTGTAGGACTTGACCCCAAGCTTGAATACGTTCCTGAATTTATCACACAGGAGTTTTTTGCACAGGACGGTCAGACTCTTAAAGCAGCTGCAAAGGCTATATTCAAATTCAATCAGGCAATTATTGACGAGATATGCGATATCGTACCGGCAATCAAGCCGCAGGCTGCCTACTATGAAATGTACGGTCACTACGGAATAAAAACTCTTGAACAGACAATTCGATATGCCAAATTAAAGGGAATGTTTGTTATTACCGATGGCAAGAGAAACGACATCGGCGCAACCATGGAGGCATACACAAACGCACATTTGGGCGGCGTTAAAATAGGTGATACAGAGTGTGAGCCTTTCGGAGCAGACGCTCTGACAGTAAACGGATATCTGGGTACTGACGGCATTGAACCGCTGCTGAAAGTCTGCGAGGAAAAAGACAAGGGAATCTACGTTTTAGTCAAGACCTCAAACAAGTCCAGCGGCGAACTTCAGGACAAGCTTATTGATGGCACTCCGGTATACGCAGTAATGGGAGATATGTGTGAAGAATGGGGAAGCGGACAAATCGGCAAGTACGGTTATTCCTCTGTTGGCGCAGTTGTGGGTGCTACATACCCCGAACAGCTTTCAGAACTGAGAAAAAGACTGCCGCACACAATGTTCCTTGTTCCGGGCTACGGTGCACAGGGAGGCGGTGCAAAGGGTATTGCAGGCGCATTTGATGAAAACGGACTGGGCGCAATCGTAAACTCCTCAAGAGCAGTTATGTGCGCATACAAGAAGGAAGAAAACTGTCCGGAACAGGATTTTGCGAAAGCTGCAAGACGTGAAGCTGAAAGAATGAGAGAAGACATTACTTCTTATATCAATCTGAAATAGAATTTTATCTTTGAAAGGAATGATTTGATGTCATTGTTTAATCAGGACGAAAAGGCTTATCTGCTTTTAGCTGACGGCACTGTCTTTGAGGGACGCAGCTTTGGTGCTAAAGGCACTGTAATCGGCGAGGTTGTTTTCACCACCGCACTTACAGGATATCAGGAAACCCTGACCGACCCCAGCTACTACGGTCAGATTGTAACCCAGACTTTTCCGCTTATCGGAAATTACGGCGTAAACGGAGAGGATAACGAGTCAGCAAAATCCTATGTAAGCGGATATATTGTAAGAGAATGGTGCAATACACCGTCAAACTTCCGTTGCAGCGGTACAATTGACGATTTTCTGAAAGAGCAGAATATAATCGGTATTCATTCAATTGATACAAGAAGTCTTACAAGAAAGATTCGTGAAGCCGGCGTTATGAACGGCGTTATCACAACAGAAAATCCTGCAGATAAAAAAGATGAACTGCTGGCACAGCTTAAAGAATATAAAGTTAAGGACGCTGTTAAAACAGTAACCGGAACTGAAACAAGAGTTTACAGCAATGACGCTCCTAAATACAAGGTTGCACTTTTTGATTTCGGCTACAAGAGAAATATCAGAAATGAACTTGTAAAGCGTGGGTGCGAAGTAACTGTCGTACCAGCCGGCACAACGGCTGAAGAAATAAAGGCACTTGCACCTGACGGAATCATGTTCTCAAACGGTCCTGGCGACCCGGCAGAAAACGTTGAGATAATAAAAAATATAAAGGAAATCGCACAGCTTAACATTCCGATTTTCGGTATTTGTCTTGGACATCAGCTTATGGCTCTTGCACACGGCGGAAAAACTGAAAAGCTCAAATACGGTCACCGAGGTGCAAATCAGCCTGTTGTAGACAAGATACTCGGCAAGACGTTTGTAACAAGTCAGAACCACGGATATGCGGTTATAGGCGACAGTATCGACCCTGAAATCGCAGAGGTTTCACATTATAACGCAAATGACGGAACCTGCGAGGGTATGAGGTACAAGAAAATCAACGCTTTTACTGTTCAGTTCCATCCGGAGGCACACGGCGGTCCGCAGGATACTGAATATCTGTTTGATGAATTTATTGAAATGATTAAAAAGGAGATGCACTGATATGCCTTTAAGACAGGATATTAAGAAAGTACTTGTAATAGGTTCAGGTCCGATAGTAATCGGACAGGCAGCCGAATTTGACTATGCCGGAACACAGGCATGCCGTGCATTGAAACAGGAGGGTCTTGAGGTAGTACTCATAAACTCAAACCCTGCTACAATTATGACCGACAAGGCAATGGCGGACAAAATCTACATTGAACCGCTTACCCTTGACGTTGTAAAGAGAATAATTGAAATCGAAAAGCCTGACAGCGTTCTGTCAACTCTCGGTGGTCAGACTGGTCTTACTCTTTCAATGCAGCTTGCAGAAGAGGGATTCCTTGACGCTCACAATGTTAAGCTTCTTGGTGCAGACCCACTTACTATCCATAAGGCTGAGGACAGACAGGCTTTCAAGGATACCATGGAAAAAATCGGAGAGCCTTGTATTCCGTCAAAGGTTGTTGAAACAATCGAAGACGCAGTTGATTTTGCAAATGTTATCGGCTATCCGGTTATAGTTCGTCCGGCATTTACACTTGGCGGTACAGGCGGCGGTATTGCTGAAAATGAAGAACAGCTCAGAGATATTTCCAAGAATGGTTTAAGACTTTCACCTATCACACAGGTTCTTATTGAAAAGTGTATCAGTGGCTGGAAAGAAATCGAGTTTGAGGTTATTCGTGACAGCAAGGGCAACGTTATAACAGTCTGCTCCATGGAAAACTTTGACCCGGTTGGCGTTCACACAGGTGACAGTATCGTTATCGCTCCGGCTGTGACTCTTTCAGACAGAGAGTATCAGATGCTTAGAACAGCGTCACTGAACATTATTTCCGAACTTAAAGTTGAGGGCGGCTGCAACTGCCAGTTTGCACTTCACCCTGAATCAATGGAATATGCGGTAATCGAGGTTAATCCGAGAGTTTCACGTTCTTCCGCACTTGCTTCAAAGGCAACGGGCTATCCTATTGCAAAGGTTGCAACAAGAATCGCTATCGGCTATACTCTTGATGAAATAATCAACCAGGTAACAGGCAAGACCTATGCCTGCTTCGAGCCTGCCCTTGACTACGTTGTAGTTAAGTTCCCTAAGTGGGCATTTGACAAGTTTGTATACGCCAAGAGAACTCTCGGTACACAGATGAAAGCTACCGGTGAGGTAATGGCAATCGGCACAAGCTTTGAACAGGCTATGATGAAGGCTGTACGTTCAACAGAACTGGGTGTTGATTCCCTTAACATGAAGAAATTTGCAGAGATTTCAACAGAGGAACTTCTTGAAAAAATCCCTCATGCAGACGACGAACGTGCATTCCAGGTTTACGAATTGCTGAAGCGTGATGTTTCAATCGAAAAGCTTCATGAGATTACACTCATTGATGAGTGGTTCTTAAGCAAGCTGAAAAATCTTGTTGACCTCGAAAGATGGCTTGCAGACGGTGAACTTACAGAAGAAAAGTACCTTACAGCCAAGAACTACGGCTATCTTGACAGCACTATTGAGCGTATGTCCGGACAGAAATGCCCTATGAGAAAAAGAGCCGTTTATAAGATGGTTGATACCTGTGCCGGAGAATTCAAGGCTGAAACACCTTATTTCTATTCAACTTTTGATGAAGAGAACGAGGCAAAGCAGTTCATTGAAAGAACGGATACAGGCAAGAAAAAGGTTATTGTTTTCGGTTCGGGTCCTATCAGAATCGGTCAGGGTATTGAGTTTGACTACTGCTCTGTTCACTGCGTATGGTCGCTGAAAGAAGAAGGTTACGAGGCAGTTATCTGCAACAACAACCCTGAAACTGTTTCCACAGACTTTGACACTGGTGACAGACTTTACTTTGACCCTCTCACAAAAGAGGACGTTGAATCCATTATCGAAACAGAACAGCCATACGGTGTTGTTGTACAGTTCGGCGGTCAGACAGCTATCAAGCTGACACGTCACCTTGCTGATATGGGCGTAAACATTCTGGGTACTTCTGCCGACAGCATTGACGCTGCGGAGGACAGAGAGAGATTTGACGAGCTCCTTGAAAAGTGCGGTATTCCACGTCCGGCTGGCTTTACTGTAATGACAACGGAAGAGGCTGTTGAAGTGGCTGAAAAACTGGGCTATCCGGTACTTCTCCGTCCGTCCTACGTTCTCGGCGGTCAGAACATGATTATTGCTCACTCCGAAAAGGACGTCGTTGAGTACATGGGAATCATTACAAGAACAATGATTGAAAACCCTGTGCTTATTGATAAATATATGATGGGTAAGGAAGTCGAGGTTGACGCTATCTGCGACGGTACTGATTTCCTCATTCCGGGTATTATGGAGCATATTGAGCGTGCAGGCGTTCACTCTGGTGACTCAATTTCAGTTTATCCGGCTCAGACTCTTTCACCGAAAATTGTTGATACAATCATTGACTACACTAAAAAGCTTGCATTTGAGCTTAAAGTTATCGGTCTTGTAAATATTCAGTATGTTGTATATAACAACGAGGTATATGTAATCGAGGTAAACCCGCGTTCATCAAGAACTGTGCCTTACATCAGCAAGGTTACGGGTATTCCTATGGTTGATATTGCCACAAAGATTATGCTGGGTACAAGCCTTAAGGAACAGGGCTATGAAAGCGGTCTTTACAAGAAGAGCAAGTACGTTGCAGTCAAAGTTCCGGTATTTTCATTTGAAAAGCTTCAGGACGTTGACACAATGCTCGGACCTGAAATGAAGTCCACAGGCGAGTGCTTAGGCATTGCCGAAACCTTTGAGGACGCACTGCTGAAAGGACTTGTTGCTGCTGGCTACGACCTCAAGAAAGAGGGCGGCGTACTGATATCCGTCCGTGACACAGATAAGCAGGAGATTATTTCAATTGCGGACAAGTTTGCACAGATGGGATTTGAGCTTTACGGCACAAGCGGTACAGCAAGCACACTTAACAAGAACATGATTGCAACCAACCTTGTAAACAAGATTTCCTCCGAGGAAGAGCCGAACGTTCTGACGCTCCTTGAAAGCGGCAAGATTCACTACGTTATCTCCACTTCCGAAAAAGGACGTCTGCCGGCAAGGGATAGTGTTAAGATGCGCCGTAAGTCGGTTGAGCGTTCAATCTGCAGTCTGACAGCTATTGATACTGCAAGAGCACTTGCAAATGTACTCCAGACAAACAGAACCATTGACGACGTTGAAATGATTGATATTACTAAGATATAACTTTATAAGGGCGGAATTTTATTCCGCCCGAGTTTATAATACGGAAGTGCTGCGATGAAAAATAAAAGGAAAATAATTGTTTTAGTAATTATAGTTATCGCATTTATAATATCAGGTTTGACGGCAGTTTATTTATACAAAAACAGGTATGCTGAAAAAATATTACCATCCAAAGAGATAGCGGCTGATAATGCAGTTGCATTTTATCAGAAAGACGATTTATGGAAAGATGATTTTTTAGGAAACTCTGAATATCATATGGGTGATTCCGGCTGTCTGACTACCTGCATTTCCTCGGTGCTTTTAATGCAGAATATTTCTGTTGATGAAGTTCCGGATATAACACCGGGTACGTTAAATGAGTTTTTTTCAAATAATAATGTGTATGATGAAGAGGGGAATCTTCAATGGGACGTTGCCGGTTCAGCGTTAAACATAAAATTTGTTAAAAAGGAAACCTCTGAAATCAGTCAGACTGAACTGGAAAGCCTGATTGAAAGAAATTTGTACCCGATTGTTTGTGTAAAAATGCCGTCATCAGGTAATTATCATTTTGTTCTTTTGGTGGGTTCTGATGAACATAGCTTTTTATGTATGGACCCATTAAATAAGGATAAAAATATTGTGTCTATGGATAAGTTCAGTGATACGATTTATTCTGTGAGATATTGTGAATAGTATAATTATGATAAAACTGATTACTATATAAAGGTGAATGATATGACCATCAGAATAATGAAAATCGAGGACTATGAATCTGTGTACGCATTGTGGCTGTCATGCAGTGGCATGGGACTGAATAACATTGATGATTCCGAAGACGGAATCAGACGCTTTCTGGAAAGAAATCCTGACACCTGCTTTGTAGCCGAAGAAAATTCAGTTATTGTCGGAGTGATTATAGCCGGAAATGACGGCAGGAGAGGATATATTTACCACACGGCTGTGTCACCGGAATACCGTCACCGTGGTATAGCGTCACAACTGGTTGATAAAGTCATGAAGTCACTTTCAGAACTCGGAATTTCAAAAGTCGCTCTGGTTGTGTTTGAAAGAAATGAAACCGGAAATTCATTCTGGGAAAAACAGGGATTTACTCAAAGAGAAGATTTGGTTTACAGGAATAAATCTATTGTGGATTTTGTTCGGATAGATACATAAAAGCAAAAATCAGTCATGGAGAATGCTATGAAAGAACAGTTAAATAAAATAGTCGAAAGTCATGGTTTAATTGACCAGACATGGGAATATTTCTGGAATAGCTATGATTACTATCTGATTGAAGAACCTGAAGAAAGTGATGAATATGGTCTGACTGACAGATATTCAATCAAACCTAAATTACATAGTATATCTTACAGAATTAGAAAAGGTGACTTTGCAATTGAAGACGAGGCTGTAATAGTCTGTATATATATGCTGCTTAATCCAACAGAAAGATATATAGGTTATTACGATTGTTTATTCGATTCAGAGGGTAATTTTATTGATGATTTTTTTGTTACAGAATAGCTAAAAATATAAATCAGAAAGGAAAGCTTATGAAATACACACAGGGAAAATATCAGATTGCTGGCAAAAGTGCGCTGGCAAAGGATATATACAGCATAGAAATAACCTGTCCGGAAATTGCTGAAATTGCGCAGCCGGGTCAGTTTGTACACATTATTCCCGGGGGATTCACACTCCGCCGCCCTATTTCAATCTGTGATATCAACAGGGAAAAGGGTACGCTTAGAATCGTGTTTATCGTCAAGGGGGACGGCACAAAAGAAATCGCAAAGCTTAACGAGGGTGACCTTATTGATATGTTAGCGCCTCTCGGTCACGGCTTTACGGTAAACGACAGCTTTAAAAAGGTAGTACTCATAGGCGGAGGAATCGGCACACCCCCAATGCTGCCCCTTGCAAAATATTACGGTGAAAAGGCAGTTGTCATATCCGGTTTCAGGAGCGCTGAGGCAGTTATACTGCAAAACGACTTTAAGCAGACCGGCGCAGAAACAATCCTCTGCACAGACGACGGTTCTATGGGTACAAAAGGCTTTGTGACCGAGCCGCTTAAGGAACTGCTTGAAAATGGCGGTATTGACGCTGTTTACACCTGCGGTCCTACACCCATGCTCAAAAATATTGCGGCAATCGCAAACGAGAAAAACGTTTACTGCGAGGTTTCACTGGAGGAAAGAATGGGCTGCGGAATAGGTGCATGCCTTGTCTGTGCCTGCAGGACTAAAAAGGACGGCGAGGAGCATTTTGCTCATGTCTGCAAGAACGGTCCGGTATTCAATTCAAAGGAGGTTATCTGGTAATGGCTGATTTATCTGTAAATATCTGCGGTATTGATTTCAAAAATCCTGTAATTCCAGCGTCGGGAGTTTTCGGCTACGGACGTGAGTACGAGGAGCTTTTCCCACTGTCCGCACTGGGCGGTATTGCCACAAAAGGCACTACCATAACCAAAAGAAACGGCAATCCTGCGCCGAGAATAGCAGAAACACCGTCGGGAATGCTTAATTCTGTGGGACTGCAAAACCCGGGAATTGACAAGTTTATCTCCGAAGAACTGCCCAACCTTATGACCAAAGACACTGTAATACTTGCAAATATTGCCGGTTCTACTGCGGAAGAGTGCGTGGAAATTGCAAGAAAGCTTGACGAAACAGACGTCCACATGATTGAACTGAACATCTCCTGCCCCAATGTAAAGCAGGGCGGTATGGCTTTCGGCGCAACCTGTGAGGGTGCGGCATCAGTCACAAAACAGGTGAGAAATGCGACTAAAAAGCCTCTTATCGTAAAGCTTTCACCGAATGTTACAAGCATTGCCGACATTGCAAAATCCGTTGAGGCAGAGGGTGCAGACGCAGTTTCACTTATAAACACTCTTCTTGGTATGCGAATAGACATCAACACACGCAGACCTATACTCAGAAATAATATGGGCGGAATGTCCGGTCCGGCTGTATTTCCTGTTGCTGTAAGAATGGTGTGGCAGACTGCCAATGCGGTAAAAATTCCGGTAATCGGAATGGGCGGTATCGCAACAGGGGAGGACGCAGTCGAAATGATGATGGCAGGCGCAAGCGCAGTACAGGTAGGTGCTGCAATTTTCACAGACCCATTTGCACCAATTAAGATAATCGACGGCATAAACCAGTACCTTGACAGCCATAACTTTGCTTCGGTAAAAGATATTATCGGAACGGTTGAACCGTGGTGAAAGGCGGCGGGATATGAAAATTATTGCCGTTGATTTCGGAGATTCACGAACAGGACTTGCAATGTGCGACAAGACTGAAATGCTGGCTTCACCTCTTTGCGTTATCAGCGAAAAGGATTTTGAAGAGTGCATAAAAAAAACCGCTGAAAAAATAGCGGAAAATAAAGCAGATATTGCTGTTGTGGGGTACCCGAAAAATATGAACAACACAGTGGGGGAGAGGGCTGAAAAATGCACTCTCTTCGCTGAAAAGCTAAAGGAACAGACTGGTATTCCCGTTGAGCTGTGGGACGAACGCTGTACCACTGTATCGGCACACAATTACCTTAACACAACTAACACAAGAGGGAAAAAGCGCAAGGCAGTTGTGGACGCAGTTGCGGCTACGATAATTCTTGAAAGCTATATGGGGTGGCGTAAAAATAACGGGAAAGGGATAACCGACCTTTAATCCTTTACTTTAGTAAAAAGTTCCTTGATTCCTGTTATAAAAACAAATACCGCAAATATTTTAGTAAGATATTCATTGCCGATATATTTTGCAAGCAAACACCCGATAATCGCAGTTACAGTACCGCAGATTATTGCAGAAAAAACCTTTTTCCACTTTACAAGCTTGTTTTTCGTGTGCATTATAAGGGATAATGCGGCAATGGGAATAAAGAAAAGCAGATTAATTCCTTGTGCATCAAGCTGTGAAAAACCGTCAAATATTGTCATGTAAAGTATGAGAATCATGCCTCCTCCCAAGCCGAGGGAGGCAAAGATTCCGGTAAAAAATGCCGCAGTAAAAAGCCATATATTCATTTTATAAACAACCTTATTCCGGAAATTATAAGTATCAGACCGAATATTTTTTTGAGATACTTCGGCGAAATCCTTTTCATTATAAAACCGCCTGCTATCGCTCCGGCAAGCCCTAAGGGAATAAGCCGGAGCGAATCAGACAATATACTGCTGCTGTTTCTGATGTAGAAAAAGCAGCTTACAATGCTTAACGGGAGGGTAAGGGCAATGGAGGTCGCATGGGATTCTTTTGTGGACATTCCGGACTTTTTAAGCATAGGCACTGCGATAATTCCGCCGCCCGAGCCAAAAAGACCGTTTGCAAGACCTGTAATTATCCCAAGGATATAAAAGTACAGCTTTTTCACGTTACCCTTAAATCATTGAGGAAAAGCAGTCTGCGGCTGTAACAAACGCCTTAACAGCTTTTCCGGTGCTTCTTTTAAGCTTTTTCTTTTTGTGGTCTGGTGCCCTTGAAATCATATAACAGGCTGTTCCGACAACTGCGCCGGCAGCCATGCCTTTAATTATAGCTTTAGTTTCCATATCTGTTCTCCAAAATAAAATTTATTTACAGACATATTATTAGCAGGAGTACTAATAAAATACATAAAATTCACACTCCAATTTTTACATTTTTATTGAAATTATTTGTTTTTTCTGTTATAATAATAAAAGGTGAGTTTATGAGCAATTTAAATATAGTTCTTTTTGAACCGCAGATTCCACAGAATACCGGTAATATTGCAAGAACCTGTGCTGTGACAGGCGCAAGGCTTCATCTGGTAAAACCATTCGGATTTGAGATTACAGACAAAAATCTGAAAAGAGCAGGTCTTGATTACTGGGATAAGCTTGATATCAGCTATTATGACAATGTTGCTGATTTTTACGAAAGAAACAGCGGAAATTATTTTTATTTTACTACAAAAGGCAGGAATGTTTACAGTGATGTAAACTATCCTGATAATTCTTATATAATTTTTGGAAGAGAAGACAAGGGTATAGACGAAAAAATATTGTTTGAAAATGAAAATAACTGCGTCAGAATACCTATGAGAAATAATTTAAGAAGTCTTAATCTCTCAAATTCAGTTGCAATTGCTGTTTATGAGGTATTAAGACAATGGGATTTTCCTGATCTGGCAAGAGAGGGAAAGCTTACGCAATACAGCTGGGGTCAGAAAGGTGAGATATAATGCAGAAAATAAAAATTATTACTGATTCAACTTCAGATATTACAAAAGAACAGGAAAAAAAGCTTGGAATAAAGGTCATGTGTTTTCCTGTAACAGTTGACGGCGTATCATATCGTGAAAGAATTGATTTTACAAACGAACAGTTCTACCGCATGATGGATAATGCGAAGGAAATGCCGACTACATCGCAGCTGACAACTTTTGAGATACTTGAAGTTTTCAGGACACTGCATGAAGAAGGCTGGACGGACGTAATCTATGTTACTATTTCTTCAACAGGTTCTGCAACCTACAGCAATGCGCTTTCCGCAGCAGAGGAATTCAAAAGGGAAACTGCATCACTTGAAGGGCCTAAAATGCGTATCCATATAATTGATTCAAAAAATTATACTGCTGTTTACGGATATCCGGTAATGCAGGCGGCTTTAAAAGCACAGAAAGGTGAACCACCAGAGGAAATCATTGAATATCTGAAAGAATGGTTTGATTGTGCAGAAGTTCATTTTGTTCCAATGACTTTAAAGTATGCTAAAAAATCCGGAAGAATAACTGCCGCCGCCACTTTTGCAGGTGAACTGCTGGGACTAAGACCAGTCATTAAAATCGCCAACGGTGTTTCGACAGTACTGGAAAAAATAAGAGGTGAAAAAAATATAGTGCCAAAGCTTCTTGCAGACGCTGAAAAAAGTATGACCCCGCAGACACCGTATATCATGGTAAAGGGCAGTGACCCGACGCTTACAGATGCTCTCGCGGCTGCAATGACAGAAAAATTCGGTTATCCTCCGGAATATACGGTGCAGATTGGTGCTACTGTTTCATGCAATGCTGGTCATAATGTTGTAGGTTTTATTGTAAGAGGAAGAAAAAAATCATAAAATTTTTGTATCACAAAGATATTTTAAAGTATTTCCTTAAAAAGACTTGCAAAATTACGGGAAATAGTGTAAAATATATATGGTTGTTAAATTAATAACAACAGTTTTAATTTAAGTTATTTAATGAAAGGATGTTTAGAATAACATGGCAGGATTAAACAAGGTCACAGTTGATGACATCAGTGTTAAGGGTAAAAAGGTTCTCGTAAGAGTTGACTTCAATGTTCCGCTCAAGGACGGCGTTATCACAAATGATAACAGAATTCAGGCAGCTCTTCCTACAATCAACAAGCTCGTTGCAGACGGCGGCAAGGTTGTACTCTGTTCACACCTCGGCAAGCCTAAGAACGGTCCGGAGGACAAGTTCTCACTGGCTCCGGCTGCAAAGCGTCTTGCTGAACTGGTTTCAACAAAGGTTACATTTGCAAAGGACGATACAGTAACAGGCGAAAACGCTAAGAAGGCAGTTGCTGAAATGAATGACGGCGAAATCGTAGTTCTTGAAAACACAAGATTCAGAGGCGCTGAAGAAACAAAGAACGGCGAAGGCTTTGCAAAGGAACTCGCTGACCTCGTTGACGGCGAAGTATTCGTTATGGACGCTTTCGGTTCTGCTCACAGAGCACACGCTTCGACAGCCGGCGTTACAAAGTTCGTTAAGGAAACAGCAGTAGGCTACCTCATGCAGAAGGAAATCAAGTACCTCGGCAACGCAGTTGAAGTACCTGAAAGACCATTTGTTGCTATCCTCGGCGGCGCTAAGGTTGCAGACAAGCTCAATGTTATTTCTAACCTCCTTGAAAAGTGCGATACACTTATCATCGGCGGCGGTATGGCTTATACATTCCTCAAGGCTAAGGGCTATGAGGTTGGTCAGTCACTGGTTGACATGGAAAAGGTTGACTACTGCAAGGAAATGATGGACAAGGCTGAAAAGCTCGGCAAGAAGCTTCTCCTTCCTGTTGACACAGCTGTTACAGCATCATTCCCTGACCCTATCGACGCTGAAATTTCAGTTGAATATGTAGATTCTGATAAGATTCCTGCTGAAAAGATGGGTCTTGATATCGGTCCTAAGACACAGGAACTCTTCGCTGAAGCTGCAAAGACAGCTAAGACTGTTGTATGGAACGGTCCTATGGGCGTATTTGAAAACCCAGTACTTGCTAAGGGTACAATCGCAGTTGCAAAGGCACTTGCTGAAACAGATGCTACAACAATCATCGGCGGCGGCGACTCAGCAGCAGCAGTTATGCAGCTTGGCTTTGCTGACAAGATGAGCCACATCTCAACAGGCGGCGGCGCTTCACTTGAATACCTCGAAGGCAAGGTACTTCCGGGTGTTGACGTTATTGCTGACAAGTAATTTATAGTATGTCGGAGAACAGGGGAAACCTTGTTCTCTTGGCATTATTTTTTGAAAATGACTTTTGAAGATTTACTCGGACGTATTATCATTTTTTTGTTTTTCTTCGGCGGAAGTATAATACTTCTTATTTTTGGACTTAAATGCTTAGGAATTATAAAGCCTAAAAAAATCAATCCAAAAAAATGGACAAAAACAATAGCAAAAATTACGGGCAGCAAGATAGTTACGGCGAAATCCATAGGCAAATCAAGTAGTCAATATGAACAGTTCATTGAGTCAACTATTGTTTATAAAGCAAATAATGTCATGTATAAAAAATATGTTCGTAATTTGACTAAAATTCCGTCCAGAATTTGTATTTATTATAAAAATAAAAATCCGAATTATTTTAAATTGGAATCATATGTTAAAAAGTTATATATAAACAAGCCGTCTGGATTTTTTCTCTGCTTTTTAAGCACTTGTATGTTTATATCCGGCTGTCTTATAATGTCTGCTATTGTATAATAGATGGGCGAATCAGACAATTAATCAAATTAAAAGGGAGTAATTCACAATGAACAAATCAGTAAGAAAGGCAATTATTGCCGGTAACTGGAAAATGAATAAAACAAGACCTGAGGCTAAGGAACTTCTTGAAGCTATCAAGCCGCTGGTTGCAAACGCTGAGGGCAAGGTTGAAGTTATTGCCTGCGTACCTTTCACAAACCTTGAAACTGCAATCAACACAACTGCTGGTTCAAATGTAAAAATCGGTGCTGAAAACGTTCACTTTGAAAAAAGCGGCGCTTTCACAGGCGAAATTTCAGCTGATATGCTGGTTGAGCTTGGGGTTGAATATGTTGTAATCGGTCACTCCGAAAGAAGACAGTACTTCGGCGAAACAGACGAAACAGTTAACAAGAGAACAAAGGCTGCTCTTGCTGCCGGCTTAAAGCCAATCGTTTGCGTAGGCGAACTGCTCTGGGAACGTGAATGCAACATCACAGAAGAAGTTATCGCACGTCAGATAAAGCTTGACCTTTTTGATGTTTCTGCTGAGGACGTTAAGAAGACTGTTATCGCTTATGAGCCGGTATGGGCAATCGGCACTGGCAAGACTGCTACTGCTGACCAGGCTGAGGAAGTTTGTGGCTTTATCCGTGCAACACTTGCTAAGATTTATGACCAGGCTACTGCTGACGCTGTTACAATTCAGTACGGTGGTTCTATGAACGCAGGCAACGCTGCTGAGCTTCTTTCAAAGCCGAATGTTGACGGCGGTCTTATCGGCGGTGCGTCACTCAAGGCTGCTGATTTCAATACTATTGTTCAGGCTGCTGTTGAGGGATAAGAAAAAACATCACGGAGTCGGCAGAAATGCCGATTCTGTTTTATAATAATCTGAATGGAGCTTTATAATATGAGTAAAAAACCTGTTGCTTTAATAATTATGGACGGTTTTGGCTACAACGCCAGCGATTACGGCAATGCCATTACTGCTGCAAATACACCAAATCTTGACAAGTATATGCAGGGACCACATACACTTATCGGCGCAAGCGGACTTGACGTAGGTCTGCCGGACGGTCAGATGGGTAACTCAGAGGTTGGTCACACAAATATCGGTGCCGGAAGAATCGTTTACCAGATGCTTGTTAAGAT
>JALEVO010000042.1 GCA_022788225.1 Oscillospiraceae bacterium
ACTGTACGCAGTCCCATAAGCAGCAGGCTTGTCATTGGGACATTGTTGTCGGTACAGAACTTCATAAGTCTTTCCGTAGGTTCTTTTTCAAGGTGATATACGGAAATAGCCGCTTCAAGAGTGTTTGATGTTATTATTGCACTGCGCAGGTCAGGATTTCCGGTTTCCCTGCGCTGAGTAATAAGACGTCCCATACCGGTAAAATCGGTGTACATAGGTTCATCTCTTGCAATTTCCTTTTCCCAGAATTCCTCGTCACGTTTCTTTGCGGCTGAATCGTTCTCGTATTCCAGATCCTTTTCAAGCTGCTTTATGTAGGAGGTCATATCCTTAGGCATATCAGTGCCGTATTTAAGATTGCAGTATAATTCCAGCACATCACGGTTAAAACCGATTATTGAGCTTGAATCCATAGTCATGTGGTCAACCTTCATGTAAATTCCGTTGTATCCGTTAGGAAGCTTTATCATAACAATCTGGTTCATAGGAGAATTGTAGCGCTTGAAAGGAACAGCAGTCCACTTTCTCATTTCGTCATGAGCCGCTTCTTCTCTCCAGTTTGAAAAATCACGCAGGGGGATATCCCTGTCTTCTGTAGGTACAATGTACTGGTAAACCGTTCCGTCGCTGTCCTCATAAAATCTCAGACGCATGGATTCAAAGCGTTCATACGCCTTGTAAATTGCCTGTTTAAGCAGGTTAAAGTCAACATCCTGCTGAACATAAAGCCCCGTTCCGATATTCAGCACCTGATGACACGGGCAGTACTTAACAGTGTAGTTATGCATACGCTGAGCCGCCGCAAGGGGATAACACTTTATAACTGCTCCGTTTACATTAAATTCTTTCATATTTTTCCGTCCCTCCGTCATGGCATATATTTTCCGATAAACTCGGCTGCCTTGCTTTCATATAAGGTTTGGTTTTCGTAATAGCTTGCTGCGTGTGCGGCATTTTCAACCAGCAGTAATTCCTTGGGTGACGCACACTCCTGATAGTTTTTCTCACTCATCCATGTTGGTACAAAATTGTCGTTCTTTCCATGTACAAATAAAATCGGACATGATGTGCTTTTTACAGCGTCAATGGTAGAATAGTCTTTGAAACCGTATCCGGCTTTCTTTCTGCATATTCTGTCATTAATTTTCATAATTGGAAATTCAGGCAGATGGTAGTCCTTTTTGAGTACATGAGTAAATACTTCGTAAGGGGAAGTAAAAGCGCAGTCAGCAATAATAGCTTTCACGTTATCAGGAAAATCCTTAAGTCCTGCCGCCATGAGTACTGTTGCCGCACCCATTGACACGCCGAAAAGCAGCGTATCTCTTCTGCCGAATCTTTCATTTGCATAGTTTATCCATGAAAGGCAGTCAAACCTGTCAAGAATGCCGAATCCGACATAATCCCCCTCGCTTTTCCCGTGGGCACGGTTATCAACGATAAGGCAGTCAAAGCCCAGTTTATGTAAAAATACTGCTATGGACGAACAGTCGCTGAGTCCGCAGCTGGTGTAGCCATGAAAACAGATTGCCAGTCTGTTTTTGCTGTTTTCCTTGTCAGCTCTGAGATAATCAGCATGGAGAGTAAGGTTGTCACGGGATTTTATAGTGATATGCTCCAGATCCTGAGCCATGACCCATTCCTTGTTGGGATGAATAATTTTTTTGTATTCCTCCCATTGCTTCATATCAGCCATTTCGTCAAGATTAACACGAATCTGGTCCTGACGTGGTATAACTCTTTTAAACAAAGTTACCGCTGCAATTCCGGAGGCGGCTGCTCCCAGAACAGCGGCAGAGCCTGCTGCAATTAATACCGCTTTCATTAAATCACCCTTTACTTTTCGACCAATGGTCGAATATCTTTTAATTAATAATATCATATTTTCGACCGGCAGTCAAGTATTGATAAAAAATTTCTTGTCAATTCAGCATTCATGTGATATAATTAAGGCAATACCACATAATTATTGTCGTACAGATGCGCAGTCAGATTTTTCGTCAGGCGAAGGTCGCCCCCCGGATTGCATAAAAATCTCGAAGGCATACTGGCGTATGTCAAGAGATTTTTGTGTGATATGACGGAAAATCTGCAAGCAGATGTGCAGCAAAAGCGATAGCTGCTAATTTTGTGGTATTGCCTTAAGGCAATACCGCTTCAGACGGGAATTTGCAAAACATCAAGGGAATGATTTTTATGAAAAAAGACAAGAAAGACCTTATTCTTGATTCCACTGAAAAGCTTATGAGCATAATGCCGGACAGTGAAATTACAATAAATATGATTGCGAAAAATGCCGGAATAGGAAAGGGCAGTATATACTATTACTTTACGAGCAAGGACGAAATACTTGACGCAGTAATTGCACGCTGCTATAAAAAGGCACTGCATGAATATTTCAGTGATATAAATGTACATTCGACGGCGCTGGAGAAATTTTGCTGTCTTTTTCAAAGCATAATTAAAAAGGAATTTCACAATAATCAGCAGAATCTTATAATCATGCTTCATCTTCAAGATGACCTTAAGCTGCATAATAAAATGAAGCTGGTAGCTCTTGAGGAGGTTACTCCTGTTCTGACTGACCTTTTGTATCAGGGCATTGAAGAGGGAACCATAACAACTGATACACCTGAAGAAAGCGCAGAGATGATAGTTGCAGTTATAACATTTCTGTTTGATACATCAGTTTTTCCTCCGGATAACAAAAAGTATTTCAATAAGCTTAAAATTCTGGCAAAGGTTCTTGAAACCTGTCTGCATACTGAAGAGGGCAGCTTTGATTTCCTTTTTAGTGCGTCAGGGAGTTATGAACATTAAGGCAATACCGCACAATTAGCGGCTGACGCCTTTGCCGCACATATGCTTGCAGATTTTCCATTATATCACACAAAAATCTCTTGACATACGCCAGTATGCCTGCGAGCTTTTTATGCAATCTAACAAAAAATCTGACTTCGCATCTGCACGACAATAATTATGCGGTATTGCCTTAATTATATTATCACATTTTTTTGTTTGTCAATAAAAAGCAGTTTTACTGAAAACAGTATAAAAAAATCAAATCGGTATATAATAATGCCGAGGTGATAAAATGTCAAAGCAGGGAATGAACCGTCCTGAATGGACTCATACCAAACCACGGAATGATGCTGCAGCTGTACCTGAAATTCAGGGTAAAGCAAAGCATGGAAAGGCACACGTCAATCCGATAATAGCCGGAACAAAGCCTCCGGCTCAGAAAGTATACCACTCTGTTCCGTTTTCTTCAAAGGAAAAGCCGATTTCTCCGGTTTATCCGGTAATTGACAACGACCTTGCAAGAGATAATCTGGAGAATGATATTACAGCGGCAGATTTGCAGGATTTATGAGAACAAGTTCTAATATTTACGCCATTTGATATATCATCAAATGGCGTTTCTGATAAGGTGGGTGCGATTATGAAATCAATATGGCTTAATGAATCAAAACTTCCGGAATTTCCGGAACTGAATAAGGATATTAAAACTGATGTGTTAATAATCGGCGGAGGAATTGCCGGTATTCTTACAGCATATTTTCTGCATAAAAACGGAGTGAAATATGCACTTGTTGAAAAAGGGAGAATATGCAGCGGTACAACCGGGAATACAACTGCTAAAATAACTTATCAGCATGGTCTTATATATCATAAAATATTAAAAAGTGCCGGACTGGAAACAGCTAAGATATATTTGCAGGCAAACAAGCGAGCATTTGAGGAGTATGCGGCACTTAGCAGAAATATTGACTGTGACTATGAAATCAAAGACAATTATGTGTATTCTGTAAATGACAGGGAATTACTGGAAAATGAAATGTCTGCACTTGAAAAGATAGGATATAAAGCGGATTACTGTAACAGGACATCACTGCCTTTTGAAACTGCCGGAGCGGTAAAGTTTCCGAAGCAGGCACAGTTTAACCCTGTAAAGTTTCTGTCGTCTGTTGCCAAAGGGATGAATATATACGAAAACACCTTTGTGCGTGAAATGGTGGGAAATACGGCTGTTACGGAAAACGGGAAAATAAATGCCGAAAAAGTAATAGTAACAACTCACTTTCCGTTTATCAACAAGCATGGCAGTTACTTTCTAAAGCTATATCAGCACCGTTCCTATGTTCTCGCATTAAAAAATGCGCAGAATGTGGACGGAATGTATGTTGACGAGAACAGGAAAGGCTTTTCTTTTCGCAATTACGGTGACTATCTTCTTTTGGGCGGCGGAGGACACCGTACAGGAAAGTCCGGCGGAAACTGGTCAGAGCTGCGCAGTTTTGCAAAAAAATATTATCCCGACTCTGAAGAAAAGTATTTCTGGGCGGCGCAGGACTGCATAACTCTTGACGATATTCCGTATATCGGCAATTACTCCGCAGGAACTCCTGACTTGTATACTGCCTGCGGTTTCGGAAAATGGGGAATGACCGGTTCGATGCTTTCGGCTATGATTCTGTGTGATAAAGTAATGGAAAAGCAAAATGAATTTGCAGAGATTTTCAGTCCGTCAAGGAGTATTTTGAAACCACAGCTTTTTGTGAATGGTTTTGAGGCAGCGAAAAATCTGCTGACATTTTCAACAAAACGCTGTCCTCACCTTGGCTGTGCTCTGAAATGGAACAGTGCCGAGCGTTCGTGGGACTGTCCCTGTCATGGTTCACGTTTCAGTGAAAGGGGAGAGGTTCTTGATAATCCGGCAAATGGAGCGAAAAAACGGGACGACCTTTAAAAGGAGTCCCGTTATGTTTTTATTATTCAGTTTCTGTTTCAGTTTTTACAGTTTCATCTGTTTTAGTTTCTGCTTCGGCTTTTTCCTTGAATGAATTTTCCCAGTCGTCAAAGCGTTTCATCACTTCTGTATATGTATTCTTTGTGATTTCCGGCATTTCATCGTCCTTTTTGCCCAGTAATGACGCCGCACCGCTGAATCCTTTCTGAACAGCCTCACGCAGCATGGAAATTTTTGAAGAATCCTCTCCGGCTAAAGCTTTAGCCATATCCATTATTCTGCCTGCAACCGAATCAACTGAATATTCTCCGCCCTCGGAAATGGACTTTTCAGCCTCGGCACGCTGTTCTTCTGTAACATGAAGACCCTGACCTCTGAAAGTAAAGTTTATAACCTGTCCCTGCTGTGCTACCATGCTTCTGATTGTATCCTCAAAAGCCTTGACACGCTGTTCTTCGGAATTTCTCAGCTGTTCGAGCAGTGATTCTCTTGAATAGATGCCCGTTTCTTCTGTCTTGGTTTCAGCTGATTTAGTAAAGGAATCAGTTCTGACTTCCTTTTCATCTGACTTTATTTTTTCAGCTACAGTCTTTTCAGCAGCGGAAATTTTAGCAGTTTCAGCCGCAGTTTTTCCTGAAATCAATACCGGATTTGAAACATTAACCTTATTAATATCATTAATATTATTCATAAAGCACCCCTCCAGATATTATTTATAATATAAATCGTAAGTTTTTCGCAATATTCAATAGTGTTTTGCATTATAAATTGGAAATATGTTCAAAAACTTTATCAGTACTCCAGAAATACATATCGTACTTGAAACGCTCTTTAAATCCACAACGCTCCATCATATTCATAACTTCCTGATTCACACAGGAGAAGTAAATCATCTTGCCCTGTGAAACCATTTTTTCACAGTAGTCCTTCAGCGCCTCGATACCAGAAATATCGGCTATCGTTACCCCTCTCATTGAAAAGATTACATTGTAATTTTCACCCAGCGCAGTAATTTTTTCTTCAAGTTTTGAACAGGTGCCGAAATAGAGCGGACCTGAAATGTAGACAACGCAGGTATATTTAAGCTTTTCCGGATTCACATTATTTTCGTCCAGCCTGTCCGTGTCAATTTCCGAAACAGTTACCTGCATATCAGAAACCTTTACAACGAACATTACAACAGAGAAAATTACGCCTATCACTATTGCAACAGTCAGGTCGAAAATAACTGTTGCCGCCATTGTTATAAGGAACTGGAATATAGCGGTCTTGATTTTCTTGCTGAAAATTGATTTTATAGCCGCCCAGTCGTTCATTCTCCATGCTGTGACGATAAGTACGCCGGCAAGGGCGGAAAGCGGGATTTTTGACATAACGCCCCCCAGTACAAACATTGAAAGCAGCAGTACAACGGCGTGAATGAGGGAAACCATTCTTGTCTGACCGCCTGACTTTATCGCAACGCTTGTTCTGGCAATTGCGGCAGTGGCAGGTACTCCGCCGAAAATTGGTATAAGCATATTTCCGATTCCCTGTGCCACAAGTTCAACGTCGGCATTGAGTTTTTCGTTTTTCATTCTTCCGGCAGACGCACCGCAAAGGAGAGATTCAATAAGTCCCAGTGCCGCAATGGAAACAGCCGGCATTATAAAGTCATAGATTTTAGAAAGAGAAAAGTCTGCAAAACTAAGTCTTTCGTCAAGGAACAGGGTTTTCGGTATAGCCCCTACTGCTTTTGTATCAAGCTTGAAAATAACAGTAACCGCAGTTGCCAAGATTATTGCGATAAGAGATGACGGGCAGTACTGATTAAGCTTTTTCGGATACAAGAACATGAACACGATTACCGCCGCACCTATTAAAAAAGTAGTAAGGTCGAAATGTTCGGTAAGGGTAAAATAGCTTTTCAGCTTTTCAATGGTAGTAAGTCCTTCGCTTGTCAGACCTGTAAGGTTGTTTACCTGACCAAATGCGATAATTACTGCAATTCCGCTTGTGAAACCTGTTATGACCGGCATAGGCAGATAGGAAACAAGTCCGCCCAGCTTTAAAAAACCGGCTATAAGCAATATGACACCTGCTAAAAAGCTTGCCATGAATACGCCCTGTATTCCGTGCTGGGAAACGAGAGATACGAGAATAGCAGTCATAGCCCCTGTCGGACCGCTTATCTGATAGGATGCCCCTGAAAGTCCGCCGATTATAAGTCCTGCAATAATTGCAGTTACAAGTCCTGCGGCGGCAGTTGCCCCGGAGCTTACGCCGAATGCGAGTGCTAAAGGAAGCGCAACAGCGGCAACTGTTACTCCTGCCAGCACATCTTTTCCGAATTTTTTTCCATTGTACCCCTTGAATTCATTTTTCAGGATACCTGCATAGTTTTTGATTAACATAAATAACCCCTTTTCATACACTGTGTCAGGCTGATGCGAACAAGGTATGTACACACAGCGTTTATTATTTTACAACTTTTTCATTGCTTAGTCAATAAAAAAATAAAACATTGGAGCATTTTTCTTAAATATTGTAAGAATTATTCAAAATCTGATTAAAAACGATTAATTATGCTGTTATCTATTTATTTTAAGGTATTTTGCATATCATTTGGCTATCATTTTTAGATATAATAACATATTTTGATAAAAATTAAATAAAAAACTGGACAAACTACACAAAACGTGATATAATACTAATTAAATATAGGAGTTAAATATCAGAAAACGATTTAGATATACTATTAAACAATCTGTGCCGTATATCGGCAGAACGGGGAATAATATGAAAAATATAGGTTTTATTTATTCTTCTGACCAGAGGTTCGAGGAATTGATCAAGGCAAATGAATTATCAGCTCAGAAGGAATACCTCATCAGAATCCACACCTGTATTCACAATAAATACACAATAATGCTGTTTGTAAATAAAATATTATCATATCTGCCAAACGCAAAAATCATAGGAAGCAGCACATCCGGAGTAATATATAAGGGTGAAATCAGAACAGGCTGCTGTCTTGTTTCAATAACTGAATTTGAAGATTCCAAAGTTGAAACTGCTGTTTCTATTCTTGACGACGGAAAAGGGAATGAAATAAGCGGAAACGTTGTTGCAGATGTTATAACAGAAAAAATTGTCTCTGAAAACACAAAATTCATGTTTGCCTTTGCAGCACGACCATATTTAAGAATGGATGAATTTGCAGAACGTATCAATGAGGCTCATCCAAGAATACAGCTTATAGGCGGTGTTGCCAATACACCTTCTGTTCCGCTTATAAATATGAGTGCTGTTGAAAGTTTTGCTTTTACTGAACAGGGCGTATATCAGAATTCTATTGTATGCGCATCCATTACTTCAAAGAGACTTTCTGTTTACAGCAATGTTATTTATGTTACTGAACCTGTTGGAAATTCACATACTATAACACAGGCGGACGGAAATATTATCAGAAGTATTGACGGAATTGATGCTGTAAAGTGGTATGAAGAACATCTGGGAATTGATTTCACCGAAATGGATGATGCAGGCAGTATTACCATGCTGTTTCCGCTGGTTAAGACAGAACGCAGCAATGTGCCCTGGGCAATTTCCTATTCTCCGCAGTCTGAGAAAGAATCAGTTTTTCCGGATGAGCCCGACCCAGTAATGTATGTTTTAAGTGAGGCAAAGGTCGGAGATGCTGTGAAAATCGCATATTCAAGCGTTCAGAAAACGATTGAAGTGTGTGAGACTGTATGTGAAAGCCTTAACAGTCATTCTTCAGAAGTGCTGTTCGGCTACAGCTGTGTTTCACGTCAGGATATATTCAGCAACTGCGCAAAATGGGAACTTATGCCATTTGAAAAAACCAATCTCTGTGGTGCGCTTGTTGCAGGGGAATTCGGAAATATTTCCAGTGTCAACCGTTACTGCAACTATTCATTTGCAATCGCCGCACTTGCTGAAAATGAAGGACGTATCAAGGTAAATACCGAGGTACTTTCAGAACACGCTGATGAACTGGTAAACAACAACGAAAGTATTATTGACTATCTGTTAAAACACGCCGGTTCAGAAAATGCAATTACGAAGCATCATGAAATTGAAAAGACTCTCTTTGTTGACAGTGAAACCGGACTCGGAAATCTGACGAAATTTCTGTTTGACTATAATCTTGAGAAATTCAATAAAATATGCATGGTGACCATAAAAAATGAAAGTCTTATAAAAGCATTCATGAGCGAGTCAGATTTCTTTCTGTATCTTAACCGTTTTAACAGAACAGTAATTGACTATATTGATAACAGTCATTTCAATTATTATATTTACAAGGAAACTTCTCTTATCATTACTGCTGATTCAGAAATTCCTGAGGAAATATTCGTTGACAAAATGAAGGAACTTCAGAATTATATGCTTGAATTTAAATTTTCAAGTTATGTTCCTGTAAGTGAATTTGCAGTTGTTATGAATGAAGAGGATCTGATAAAAAAAGCAGAACTTACGCTTGTAAGAATGAGAAATAAAAAAACCTGTTTCCTGAACTATACTCCTGATCTGGGTCTTGAGCAGTTCAATGCTCAGAAAATGAAGATGATAATGATTTTGAATAATGCAATCTCAAATAATCTTGTAGTGCCATATTTTCAGGGTATAAGGGATAATGAAAAAGGTGAGATTCAGATGTATGAATCCCTGATGAGAATTGAGGATTCAGAAGGAAATATTTATACGCCTTATCACTTTATGGATATTGCGAAGGAGTATGGATATTATGCTGATATTTCTTCGATTATGATAAATAAGGTTATGGCGATTTTCCGTGAAAGAGATGAAAATGTTACCATTAACATGAATATCAGTGATGTATACAATTATAAAATAGTTCATTCAATACTGAATTTTCTCAAGAGTGCTCCGCATCCGGAAAATTTTGTTTTTGAACTTACTGAAACTGAGGAAATTGACGACTATCAGGTGATTTTTGAATTTGTGGAAAAGGTTCATGAAGCCGGCGGAAAAATTGCAATAGATGATTTCGGAAGCGGTTTTTCCAATATCGTGCACATTTTCAAAATTCCGTCAGACTACATAAAAATTGACGGAGAAATAATAAAGAACATAACCAGTGATGTTTTTGCTCTGGAATTTCTGGAAATGATTTCCGGATGGTCAAAAAAACATTCCAAGGAAATAATTGCAGAATTTGTTGAGGACAACAGTATTCAGGGAATAGTCGAACAAAACGGTATACGTTTTTCACAGGGATATCTTTATTCAAAGCCATCAAAGCTTTTTTACATCTGATACAGCATAGTAAAATCAGCATATTTCATATAATAGGTTAAAATCACTTTTAATACTTCCAAGTATTAAAAGTGATTTTTGTGCACGATAACATATTTGAGTGCGTATTGTGGAAGCGTATTGACAAATTATATAAATCATGGTATAATTTCGATAAATAAGTACTTCTATCTCACCAGAATATCGGAGGTGTGCTATATGGATATCAGCAATAACATTCTTGAAATATTGTCTTCAGACTCAAATAAGTATATGATGTTGTGCAGCGGCGGTGAAACTCATATTATTTCCGACGGCTGCAGTATGCTATGCAAAGAGGAAATCAGCCGAAACGGCTTAACAGGACTTCATGAAATTGTAAACAGCAAGGATGAGTTTTTATGTAAGGGTTTTCTTGAAAAACTCCGTACCACTGCGGAAAACGGCGTAAACAATACTCTGGAATGTAGTTTAAGACTTAAAACAATCAACGGTGATTATGAATATTTTCAGGTAAAATGTACTTTTTGCAGAAACATCAATGAATCTGATACCATGCTTGTTGAAATAACTCTGCTTTCTCCGGAAGAAGCCTATCGTATCGAACTTGCAAAAGTGTTTACCAATGACCGCAGTCCTATGCAGTTTAATAAACAGGCAAATAAAATCATGGAAAAGTCACCGGACAAGGATTTTGCACTTATACAGTTTGATGTATCAAAATTCAAGGTGATAAATGAACAGTACGGCGAATCGGCAGGGGACGAGATTCTTGAATATTTTACCGGTATGATGAATATGATATGCGGCGAAAATCAGATATTCACCCGCCTTTCTGCTGATGTTTTTATGGTGCTTACTCCCTATGAAGCTGAAAAAGACGTTCAGGATATGATTGACAGAATTAACAGTTCCCTTACAGGCTACAAAAATATTCCATACACACTTTACTTCGGTGCAAGTTATATAATTGATAAGAACAAGCCTCTTAGAAAATATGGTGATGAGGCGGCAATGGCAAGGCAGAGTATTAAAGGAGATGCTTTAAAACACGTTTGCTTTTACAATGACGAAATGAAAAACCGCAAGAAAAAGCAGAAATATCTTGAGGATCATATGGAGGAAGCACTGAATAATCATGAATTTGTAATGTTTCTCCAGCCGAAATACAGTATTTCTCTTAATAAAATTGTCGGTGCAGAAGCGCTTGTAAGGTGGATAAATCCGGAAAAAGGCGTTATTTCTCCAGGAGAATTTATTCCGCTTTTTGAGGAAAACGGTTTTGTAATTAAAATGGATCACTTTATATGGGAGGAAGCGTGTAAGCTTATAAAATACTGGCAGGACTCCGGTATTCAGCCGCTGCCTATATCTGTAAATATGTCAAGAAAACATTTTGATTCAGAAAATTCAGCAGAATTTTTGGATGAACTTATAAAAAAATATGGCATAGAGAAAAGGTATCTGGAAATTGAAATAACCGAAACAATTGATGATATAAACAAGGAAAAAGGTATAGATATGCTTAAAAGGAGCGGATATACACTTTTAATGGATGATTTCGGTTCGGGATATTCTTCTCTTAATACACTTAAAAATACACAGTTTGACGTTGTTAAGATAGACCGGTTCTTTTTGCAGGATCTTATTGATTCTGAACGTGGTCAGAAAATAGTGGAGCACACTATACATATGGCAAAGGATATCGGTCTTGCACTGGTTGCAGAGGGGGTTGAAACTGAAGCACAGGCACAGTTTCTTGAACAGTGCGGCTGTGACGTGGCACAGGGATTTTTCTATGCACGTCCTATGGATGTAGATACATTTCAGGAACTTAGAGATAAAAATATATAGGCAACACCGCACAATTAACGGCTGCCGCCTTTGCCGCACATCTGCTTGCAGATTTCCCGTTATATCACACAAAAATCTCTTGACATACGCCAGTATGCCTGCGAGCTTTTTATGCAATCAAACGAAAAATCTGACTGCGCATCTGTACGACAATAATTATGCGGTATTGCCTATAAGAAAAAAGAGGGCGTAGATGAAAATGAAATTCAAAAAAATTCTGGCTTTAATTCTTGCCGGAATAATGGGGAGTTTGGCGTCTGGTTGTCAGAAAGACGACAACCAGCAGTCAGAAGCTGACAGCAGCTATGGTGAATATATTCCGTTTGAGGCGGTTACAGATATAGTCAGCGGAAGAGATGACATATATGCTGTACTGAAAGTAGTAACCAGCCAGTATTGGCAGGATATAATCAGAGGAATGACTGACGCTGCCAACGAAAAAAACTGTAATCTCTATGTGGGAGGGTGTATTGTCGAAAGTGATTATGCCGTTCAGGAACAGATGATGAAAGAGGCTAAAAACCGCGGCGCAGAGGCAATTATCCTTTCTCCTGCCAATTCAAATTATCTTATCGAACCTGTCAAAAAAATCCACGATTCCGATATTCCGGTTATACTTGTGGATACAATTTTAAATGGTGAGGACTATGATACCTGCCTTATGACAGATAATCTCAAAGCAGGGGCAATGGTGGCAGAAGAAGTTATAAGACTCATGCATGAAAAAGGCGTTCCGGATTATGAAGATGCACAGATAGCCGTTCAGATTGCAAGCGAAAGCTCACAGACTATTATAGACAGAATTGCCGGAATTAACCAGTACTGGGCAGTCTATGCTCCTCCTGCATGGAAATTGATAGACGATATAAAAGTAAACGACGGAGATATTGAAAAAGCCCGTCAGAACTGTCTGGATTTCATAGACCAATACCCTGACCTGAAAGCGGTGGTAGGCTGTAACAATAGTTCAACTGTAGGCTTTGTCCTCGGACTGAAAGAAAGCGGAAGAACAGATATTATTCTGAGCGGTTTCGACTTTGCTGATGAGACGGCAGAGCTTATTGCGTCGGATGAATGGACAGCGTCAACGGTGGTACAGAGACAGTATAATATGGGTTATGACGGTGCGATTATGGCGGCTGACCTGATAAATGGCGGGTCTACGGATTATAAATTTGTAGATACCGGTGTTTTGATAGTAAACAGTGAAAATTACGACAGCTATGTCAATGAGGTGAACAACTGATGAAATTCTACAGCAAAAAATATTTTATCAGAATAGCTGCATTCATCGTGTTCTGCCTTGTACTGGTTATAGCAGTCGGCATTATAATGAGTTCGCTCATTAATCAGAATAATATTACGCAGATGAATCAGACTATAGGTCTTATGGCTGAAAAAGTCAACATTTCCTTTGAACTTCTCAATGGTTATGCCGCTGAAATGGGAGAAATTCTTTCAGCTGATGATAATCCGGATTTTCAGGCGGCGTATGAAGAGATTCAGAATACGATTGAAAAAATGCCGTATATAAGCATTGGCATTATAGATATTCACGGGAAAGTATACGGGAAAAAAGGCGAAAAG
>JALEVO010000050.1 GCA_022788225.1 Oscillospiraceae bacterium
CAGGCTGATTTGCAAAGAATCTTGACAATTTACAGGATACATTGTATACTGTAAAAAAATGAGAGCAGCAAATTTTCTGCTGCTCAATTAGTATCGTTTTTTATTGCAGTTGATGATTTTACAGAAATTTTTTCGCAGAGCTCCCTAATTGTTTAGATAAAAAAGCAGAGAAAATTACTCTGCTTTTTTTCGTATTATTTAAATAAATTCAGAAGTTTCTGCAAAAAGCCTTCTTCCTTTTCCGGTTCTTCTTCCGGTTCTTCCGCTTCCGGAATTTCAATTGCTTCAGTTTTTATCACGAACTGAACAGACTTTATATCCTTGTTTTTGTCCGATACAAATGAAACCGGTGTGTAATCGTCGTCTGTCATTGCGGTAAGTGTATCCCCAAGCTCATCTGAAACTTTGCTTTCCATGTCGGAAGTACCTTCACGCAGTTTTCCCGTGCCCTTTGACAATTCCTTTGCACCGTCAACTAAATCTGATGTACCGTCTGCAAGGGACTTGCTTCCGTCTGCAAGCTGCTTTGAACCGTCTGCAAGGTCACTGAATCCGCTGTAGAGAGCGCTTATGCCGTCGGCATATTCTGAAAGACCGCTGTCGAATTTTGAATATTCAGATACAAGCGTATCAATTCCGTCTGAAAGGGCTGATACATTCACAAGCATTTCTTTGAGAGTATCTGAAAGTTCTCCTATCGCCCTGTCAAATTCCTCGTATTTTGACTGTAATTCAGCAGCTCCGTCTTCAAGCTGCTGTGCCGCCTGTGATACGGCGTTTAAGTATGTTTCTGTTCCGCCCAGTGCCGCATTGTTCCCGGAAAGAAGTGTTATGACATTTTCAAGCTGTGCTATCTGAGCGTTAAGCTGCGCCGCCTGACCGGCATATTCCGGAATACTTTCAATCTGTGAAAGGGTTGCTTCAAGGTCTGCAATCTGCTGGCTTAACATTGAAACTGCCTGTTCATTACCGGCTTTAAGGGTGTCAATATCAAGTCCGTTTGCACCCATAGCGGACTTGTATGCGTCATAGCTGATACTTTCTTTAAGCTGTGTAATACCGCTACTGAGCTCCGCAATACCGTTTTTTATCTGCGTGGAGGCTGAACATAACTGTTCAAGCTTGTCAGTGCCGGCGGAAACTGATGAAAGAGATGACTGTATTGTCAGAAGTGCGCTTTTGACTTCGTATGAACCGTTTGTCAGGGCAGCTGATTTGTCATAAAGGGTATCAACACCGCTCTGAGCAGAATCAATTCCGTCACGTAACTTGTTTATACCGCTTTTCAGGTCATCAGAACCGTCTTTGAGTTCCTTTCCACCGTCATATAGTTCGTTTGCACCGTCGTCAAGCTCAGATGTACCGTCAAGCAGTTCGTTGAACTTGTCTTCAATTTCCTTGCTGTCAACATCAATTCCCAGATTCATTCTGATGCCGTTTATGGCTGCGGCAGGCATTTCAAAGTCTGTCACATCTGCTTTGACTGAACGGTCAAGACCCTTGCCGGGGAGAACAGTATAGGTCAGCTGCTTGTCACTGCCGACGTTTGCAGAGGTTGCACCGTCAGCGGAAATGTTTTTGCAGATTTTTGTGTCAAGAGTAAAAGAGCACTGCAAAGCGTAATTTTTGTAAAAGTCAGATTTGCAGTTTTTGTTTTCAGAAATCTTCACTTTTATTTCAAGCTCACCGCTTTTTCCGGCAATTTCATCAGCGGAGTATTCCTTGCCGTCAAGGAAATATTTTATAGAAATAGTCCATGGGATTTCAGCGTTTTCCATAGTGCCCTGGTAGTACACTTTCTGATTTTCAGCGGAGGTAAAGGTTATCTTATCCCCGTCCTGCTTTATTGTACCGTTTACATTCATAAGCTTTACATCGGAATAATCGCCGTAATCCGTAACATCTCCGCCGTCAAAACTGTTTACCACATAAACTCCGTTTACAGAGCCGCCGGCGTCTGCCATAACATAGACCACTTCTTCCTTTTCAGACGCATAGGCGGTCAGACCGCAGGAAGATACAACTAAAAGAGCCATAATACCGGCAATGATTTTTTTTATGTTATTCATATCAAAAACCTCCTTATTTATTGGGAACAAGATTTACTTTACGGGTAGTCTTTCTGATAACGCCGTCAAAGATATATAGCAGACCCGGAAGTACAAAGAATACGATTACAAGTGAGAAAATAGCACCGATTCCAATGAACATACCAAGCTGTGCAAGCAGACCGTGAGAAGTCATTTTTCCAAGCAGGAGTCCCACAACTGTAAGAACGCTGCCGGAAGTGAGAATTGAAACGGCAACTGAAGATATTGTTTTCGGAACTGCTTCTTTTTTAGGCATTGTGTGTCTGTATTCAATGTATCTGTCAGTCATAAGTATAGCGTAGTCAACAGTAGCGCCAAGCTGGATAGAACTGATTATCAGATACGCAATATAGAAAACAGTATTGCTCATGAAATACGGGAGAGCGATATTCAGCCATATAGCAGTTTCTATTGCAAGAACAAGAATTACCGGAAGAGTTACCGATTTGAGGGATAAGAGAAGTACTATAAATACAGCGCCGACAGCAATTAAGTTTACCTTTATCATATCGCTTGTGACGGTTTCCATAAGGTCGTATGTGCTGACGCCCTCGCCTGCAACATAGGAATCCTCTGGATAATATTTTTCTGTAATCTCTCTTACCTGTTTAACAAGGTCAAAGGTTTCCTTTCCCTCAAAATCAGCTTTTACGCTGACTACCATTCTGCTGTAATTGTCAGAGCAGAGGAGTGAATAAGTTTTTTCATCAAGATAACTTGATGGAATTTCTGCCCCCACTGTATCAACATAGGAAATTATATCGCTTACCTGGGGAAGTGACTTTAATTCGGCTGAAAGCTTCTGCTCTGTTTCACGGCTTCCCTCCGGAACAAGTATAACATAAGTGTCCTGCTTGCCGAAGGTGTTTTCTATTTTCTGAATGTCCGAGCCAAGCTGTGTTTCAGTACCGAAAATGTGTGATGAACCGTAGTAAAAGTCATTTGAATTTGACGCAAGGTATGACGGAATTATCACAATGGCAAATATCACAGACATAGGTATCATTATTTTGCTGACCACTTTTCCGAACCTGTCAAACTTCGGCATAAGCGGACGATGATTTGTTTTGTCAAGGAATCTGTAAGTGAGAAGTGTAAGACATGGTACAAATATGAATACGCTTATCAGACTTATGGCAACACCCTTTGCAAGGGCAAGACCAAGGTCAGGACCGATTTTAAATCTCATAAGACCAAGGGCTAAAAATCCTATAACGGTTGTAAGACCGCTTGAAAGAATGGAGCTTGTTGACCTGCACAGTGCGTTTATCATAGCCTCTTTCGGGTCGCTTGTTTCTTTTCGGCACTCTTCAAAGCGGTGGAGCAGGAATACCGAGTAATCAAGGGACACCGCCAGCTGAAGAATAGTACCAGCCGCATTTGTTACAAAGCTTATTTCACCGAATATGATATTGCTGCCGGCATTTATAAGCAGTGCAACTCCCAGTCCGACCATAATAATAACAGGTTCAAACCATGACTTTGTTGTAAACAGCAAAACTATGATAACGAAAATAACTGCAATGATAGCAATTCTTCTGATTTCAACAACAGTACTTTCAGTTGAAATAGCCGTTGAAACTGCCGAACCGGACATCGAATTTTCATCGCCTATGATATCCCTGATATCGGATACGGCAGTAAGAATACTTTCTTCTTCAATGGTTACGGAAAGAAGTGCTGTTGAGTCCTTGTAATAGGTTTCCACTGTTTTCCTGTCTATGGTTTCAAGGGGCTGTGTGATGTCAATGCTGTCGTCAAGCCATGTAACAGCGCTTACTCCCTTTACAGCTTCAATTTTTTCCTTGTATTCAAGGGCTTCGGGCACAGTAACATTGTTTATCATTACTCTTGCATTAGGTATGCCGCCGTCAAACTCCTTTTCCATTACATCAAGTGATACTGTAGATTTGCTGTCGTCAGGCAGGTAGTCGTTCATATCGTAGTTTACTTAAATAAGGGGCTTGCAAAGTGCAAAGAATATAAGCAGTATTCCGAAAATGACTGATATGACCACCGGATGTGCAACTACTTTTTCATAAAACTTTTTCATCGGAATTTTCCTCCTTTAAAACCCCGTTCATAGTATAACTTCTTTTGCCGTTGTAAAGAGTGACATTTAATTTGTCCGGCCAGATATATCCGTTTCCCTCAAATTCAAAATCCCTTATAAGAGTTTTAAGCTTTCCGCTGATACAGCACTTTCCGCCGGGTTCTATTCTGGCTGTAAACTCATTTTGTTTTCCGAGAATTTCTATATAGCCTTTTTCGGTATTGTTTTCGGAAAATCTTATCATTCTTCCTTTTTTTATTCCAAGCGGAGTGTCTATTGTAATGTCATAGATATATGTTTTCATTTTATCACCCTTAACTTTCTGTTTTGTTTTCCTGTAAAACAATAATACTCGTTTTTTTATGGTTTGAAAACGGTCAATTCGGGATAAATGTGTAAAAACCGGACAAATGACCCTGAATTGACGGTCAAATCAAAATATTTACTGTTGAAAAACTTACCGTACAGCTGTATAATAAAAAAATACAGGAGGGAAAAACAGATGAAGCATGAGGTTACAAGTACATACACAAAAAAGGCACTTTCTGCCTCTCTGAAAAAATTTATGGAAAACAAGCCGTTTTCAAAAATAACAGTCAGCGAGATAGTTGCCGACTGCGGTCTGAACCGCAAGACATTTTACTATCATTTTGAGGATACCCGTGATCTGCTGAAATGGACGTTTGAGCAGGAGGCAATTGATGTCGTAAAAAGCTTTGACCTGCTTATCGACTATGAGGACGCAATTATTTTTGTAATCGAATATCTTGAAAAGAACCAGCATTTTCTTAACTGTGTATACGATTCTGTCGGACAAAACGAGCTGAAACGGTTTCTTTTCAATGACTTTTCCGGTATTGCAAGAATGATAATTACCGGAGTTGAAAAAAAGATGGGTAAAGAGATATCAGAGGATTTCCGGAAACTGCTTATATATTTTTACACCGATGGTATGGTGGGACTTCTTGTTGAATGGCTTCACGGTGAAATAAAATATGATAAGAAAACGGCAGTAAGATATATAGCAGACCTTTTCAGAAAATCACTTCCTCCGCTTATTGAGTCAGAGGGAAAATGAAACAGCAAAACTGCGTAATTTACTGCTTTTGCTTTTATTCATAATAAAAATATATAAAAAAACATTTTTTTATGCATTTTGTATTAAAAGTACTTGAAATTTAGTTTTGAATGTGCTATAATAAATGCACAGCATTTATTATAATTTATTTTAATGTCCTTGCAGATACGCAAATCAGAGATTTGCTCCCTGCATATCGGACAATTATATCAAAAATCTTCGATTTATGATATAATAAATGCACAGCATTTATAATATTTTATTTTAATGTCCTTGCAGATACGCAAATCAGAGATTTGCTCCCTGCATATCGGACAATTATATCAAAAATCGTCGATTTTATGATATACTAATTGCACAGTATTTATAATAATTTATTTTAATGCCCTTGCAGATACGCAAATCAGAGATTTGCTCCCTGCATATCGTGCAATTTTATCAAAAAATCTTTGATTTTCTGATAAAATAAAAGTACAAAATAACCGGCAGCTGCCGGCTAAGGAGGAAGAAACATGAAAGTAACTATTACAGCAAGAAAAATGCAGGTTCCGCAGTCATTCCCGGAATATGCGGAAAAAAGACTTGATTCAAAACTCAGTAAATTTTTCGGAGATGAGGCTGATGCAAAGATCACAATGACCGAGCATAAGGATCAGATTATTCTGGAACTTACAGTAAGGTATAATAATATGATTTACCGTGCAGAGAGAACAGCGGAGGACAAGAACGACGCTCTTGACAGCACAATTGACAAGATCATTCGTCAGATCAGAAAGAACAAGACCAAAATTGAAAAGCGTCTTAAGGACACCGCTTTCAAGGAAGCCTATGGTGATTCAGTGGACGAGCAGATTGATTACGAGGTTATCAAGCACAAGACCTTTGTAATGCGTCCTATGGACATTGACGAGGCTATTCTTCAGATGAATATGCTGGGTCACTCTTTCTTCATGTTCTGCAATGCGAAAACAGGCGGAACAAACGTTGTATACAAGAGAGAGGACGGTAATTACGCCGTTCTTGAACCAACAATGGAATAATTTACATACCCCGGGTTTAAAGTCCGGGGTTTTCTTTATCTTAACTCGGACTTTATAGTCTGAGTTTTTTTGTTCTGAAATGAAGTCTTACTGCATAGAATTAGTTAAACGCAAAGGAAGTGAACAGCATGAACCGCAGAGAATCGGTACTTAAACTGAAAAGCTATTTTCCACAACATATAAGGCAATCCCTTGAAAGACTGACAGACTGTGAAACAGTCCACGAAATAAGAATGCGGACAGGCAGACCAGTGGGGATAGTGTCGTTTGGCAAGGAAAGGTTTCTGACACAAAAGGGAAATCTGACTGACTTTCCGGATATGTGCCGGCTTGTCACGCCGGAGGATATGGAATACTCTTTCAGGGCGGTTTGCGACTACTCGATACACAGCTACAGCCGTGAAATATCCGAGGGATTTATTACTCTTGAGGGGGGCAACAGGGTGGGTATCTGCGGTACTGCGGTGACAGAACACGGAAAGGTGACAACTCTCAAATACATAAGCGGACTGAATTTCCGTATTGCCGGACAGGCGTTCGGGTGCGCAGAGGATATTTGCAGAAAAGTACTTGAAAAAGGCTTGTGCAGTGTCCTTGTTATCGGTCCGCCCATGAGCGGAAAAACCACTGTGATAAGGGATATGTGCCGTATTTTAGGGGGGAAATACCGCATTTCTGTTATAGACGAAAGGGGAGAAATAGGGGCGGTTTATCACGGAGTCCCCCAGAATGACGTGGGGAGAATGACGGATATATTTGACGGCTACCCAAAAGCACAGGGTATCATGACGGCTGTAAGGGTTATGTCGCCGGATATTGTGGTGTGTGATGAGATTGGCGGGGAGGAGGACTGTGCCGCACTTCTCTCTTCGGCGAATACCGGCGTGAGAATTATTGCGACTGTTCACGGCGGAAGTCTTTCCGGTATTAAAAAGAGAAAGTTTCTTGGTGAGGTGATTGAAAGCGGTATCTTCGGCTGTTTCGTGACCCTCGGAGGGATAGGCGGAAAAATGGATTTTGAAAGGACTGGTTAAAATGTTAAGACTGCTGGGAGTACTGCTGATTTTTTCAGCCTGCTGTTCGGTGGGTATGAATATGTCCCTTGGCATGAAGAAAAAGCTTGAAAGACTGAACTTGTTCCGGAGAATGACTGACGAAACAGCAACACTTATCCGTTACAGAAGTCTGACTGTCCGTGAGATATTTTTAATGCTGAAAGAAAACCGTACCTATTCTGACCTTTTGTTCCTGCAAAATGCCGATTTCAGCGACAAAAGCCGTCCGGTGGGGGAAATATGGCAGGAGAGTATTGATTCGGATTTCACACTCAGCAGTGAGGAGAAAAAGCTCCTTATCCAGCTTGGCAGACAGCTTGGTACTACTGATACGGAAGGACAGCTTTCAGTTATTTCAGTCTTTAACGAGAGCCTTGATACAATGATTGAAAAGCAGTCGGAGAAATATGCGGTAAAGGGAAAGCTTTGCCGTTCTATGGGAATACTTGCGGGAGCAATGGCTGGGATACTTATAATATAAGTAAAGGAATGAGAAAAATGGATGTGGATCTGATTTTCAGAATAGCCGGTATTGGCATAATCGTCGCAGTGCTTAACCTCGTTCTGAAACGTGCCGAGCGTGAGGAACAGGCTATGATGACAACTCTTGCCGGACTTGTCGTTGTGCTTATGATGATAATTGACAGTATCAGCGGACTGTTTGATACAGTCAAGACGGTGTTCGGGCTATGGTAGGAAATATTGCGTCAGTTTGCGGACTGTGTATCTGTGCGGCGCTGATGTGCAAGATAACCGAGAAGTATTCAAAGGAACAGGCTGTACTGCTTGTTATTGCAGTAACGGCAATGATTTTTCTGAATATAGCCGACAGCATTCCCACAGTACTTGACAAAATGGACACGCTCATGGCTTACAGCGGTCTTGACAGGGAGTATGTCACCATACTTTTCAAGGCACTGGGTATATGCTGGCTTACGCAGTTTGCGTCCGATATATGCCGGGACTGCGGAGAGGCGGCGATTTCTTCAGCGGCGGAGATTTTCGGAAAGATTCAGCTTATGGTGCTGTCGCTGCCGCTGTTTGAAAGTCTGATAGACGTTGTAACGGGGATACTGGAATGAAAAAGTTTTTACTGATAATAATTATTTTTTTCTGTACCGGTTTTACGGTAAATGCACAGGAAGAGGTAACAGCCGACGATATTTATGCGGCAAGCGGTGCGCAGGATTTAAGCGCCGGAGAAATACTGGAAAAGTACGGAATAAGCTTTGATGACCCGTCAAGCATACTTTCCTTTACCCCATCTGTGCTGTGGGAAATCATAAAGGCGACCCTGCTTGAAAAGGCGAAAGCACCGCTTAAACTACTCATATCTCTTGGCATTATAGTGATACTTACCGCTGCAGCCGAAACCCTTGGAGATACAGTGAAAAAGGGGAACTGTGCAAAGGTCTATGAGCTGATTTGTGTACTTGCGGGAGTTGCGGCGGTTTCGCCGTCAATATGCGGAGTACTGGACAGTTCTGCGGCGGCGCTGGCGGAGGGGGCGGAGTTTATGACCTGTTTTGTACCCGTCTTTGCCGGAGTTGCCGCCGCCGGAGGATATATGACATCTGCGTCGGGATATAATGTGCTGGTACTGGGGATTGCAGACGCCGCAATACAGATTGCAGACGGTATTCTTATGCCAATGCTTAGTATGTGCCTGTGTCTTGCCATAGTTGACGCATCATGCAGTGTGCTTTCACTGAAAGGCATTCTTGACGGCGTTAAAAAAATTGTGACGTGGGGGCTTGGTCTTATAATGACAGTTTTCACCGGATTGCTTTCAATTCAGAGCATAGTCGGCACATCTGCGGATTCTTTGAGCAGTAAAACGGCAAAGTATGTCATCTCCAACTGTGTTCCGCTGGTAGGAGGGGCAGTGTCCGACGCATATTCCACAGTAAAAGGGAGCATTACTCTGCTTAGAAACGGCGTTGGCGGCGTCGGGATAGCAGTGCTTGCGGTAATGCTTATCCCTCCACTTGTTTCACTGGCGCTTTACAGGCTTTCAGTTTCAGCAGCAGCGGCGGCGGCTGATATTTTCGGGGCTCAGAAATTATCAAAGCTTTTCGGTAATATCGGTTCTGTACTGTCGGCGGCAATGGGGGTGCTTGTCTGCTTTACGCTGATGTTTATTATTTCAACTGCAATAGTCATGAGTATATGCACAGGTAATGGCTAAGGAGAAAATCATGGAACTGTTAAAAAAAGTCATACTTTCGGCGTGTTTTTTAAGCATTGTAATATCTCTTGCCGATTCAATAAAACCGGGGGAAAGCTTTGCACGTCAGCTTAAACTGATATTTTCCCTGCTGTTTATTTCGGGAATAGTGGTTTCGGCGGCAAACTGCGAGTTTGAACTTGATATTCCGGCGTCAGCAGGTGCAGAGGAACTGGAAGGGTACGAAAGTATATCCGAGGCAGCGGATAAGGCTGTACTATGTGCGGCGGAGCAATCGGTAGTCGACATGACCGGACGTATTCTGACATCGCAGGGGATAAGCTATGAAAAAATCTCCGCTGATATTAATATGAACGGGGACGGCAGCATAAGTATTAATGAGATAGGCTATTGCGGCAGTGAATTTGAAAAAGCGTCAGCGGCAATAAAAAGCAATATCGCAGATACAGAGGTGAAACAGATTGAATGAAAAAATCAGCCCATTTCTTAAAGGACGTGGCGTGAAGATAATTGTTATACTGGGACTTGCCGGTATGGCGCTTATACTTTTTTCGGATATTTTTTCAGGCAAAAGCAATACCGAGCAAAAGGAAACCACAGATAATATGACCGTGGAGCAATACGAAAGCTATGTTGCCGAAATGGAGAAACGGCTTGAAAGTACACTTGAAAAGATAAGCGGTGTGGGAAATGCTGATGTGATGATAACTGCCGCCGGAAGCGGAGAGTATGTCTATGCTAAAGACGAAAAGACTGAAACTGACAGCAACAGTGTTTCCAAAGACGAGCAGTATGTCATTATCGGGGGAAGCGTTGATAAAAAGGCACTGGTGAGAAAGGTTGACAACCCTGAAATAATGGGTGTTATTGTGGTTTGTGAGGGAGGTGACAGCAATGTTGTAAAGGAAAAGGTTTACAGCGCAGTTTCGGCTGCGTTTAATATACCGTCACAGAAAATATTCGTGGCAGGCTCTTAACATATCAATTAAGGAGAAGAATACTATGAAAAAACCTACATTTATTATCGGAAAAAAGCAGATAATTCTGACCTGCATGACTCTTATGCTGGGTATTGCCGTTTATGTAAACTATGCTTTAAGCGACAGCAGTGTAATTGAAAAACAGGCAAAGACTGTTAATGGTGAGATTACAGCCGGCAGTATGGCGGAAAAAAATGACGAAAGCGCCGCAGACACAGAGAAGTCCGAGGACGCAGACGCTGAAAATTACGGCGAAAGCACCTTTGTAAACGGCGAGGGAACAGAAGACTTTTTCGCACAGGCAAGACTGGAGAAAACCAACAACCGTGACGAGGCAGTCCAGACCCTTCAGACTATCATGGGTGGCGGAGATATCACAGAGGACGAAATGGTGACAAATGCACTTCAGGCGGTTGAGGTATCAAAGCTTATCGAAAGCGAGGGTAACATTGAAACTCTTATCAAGGCGCAGGGAATTGAGGACTGTGTGGTGTATCTTGACGGTGAAAGCGCAAAAGTTGTGGTAAAATCTGCCGGACTTGAAAAGGCTCAGGCGGCGGCTATAAAGGATATTATTCTTGGAGAAGTTACAATTCCGGCTGAAAATATCAGAATTTTTGAGGTAAAATAAATAATTTATTAATTTTACAGATTTTTTACTGCCCGAAAAGGTTGTTTATTCTGAAATTTGTGGTATAATAGTATATGGAGTATTGTATGCCGTACAGGAAAAATACTTTCCGTACGGCACAGCCATTTATATGAAAGGGTGACATAAAATGAACACCAATGAAAAGGAATGTAAAGGAGCACTGCGTGTGTCGCAGGACGTTATAGCCGAAATATCAGCGGCAGCAGCCTGTGAAGTTGACGGAGCAGTGTGTACTGCAAAGGACGTTTCTGTGAAATACAACGGCGAAGCGGCTGAAATAAGCCTTGCATTGATGCTCAGAACAGGCGTCAGAGCCGCAGTCTGCGCTGAAACGGTACAGAATGCCATAAGGGACAGTGTACAGAATATGACTGGTATAACTGTTTCAAGAGTGAATATAAAAATATGCGGACAAATATAAGTAAACGGAGAGTAAAATGACAAGAAGAGAAATACGAGAATGCGCATTTATTATAATTTTTGAAAAGTCCCTGAGAGATGATTCGGCAGAGGAATTGTACGAACTTGCTAACGAAGTTGAGGGACTGGAAGTAAACGACAAGGTAAAGGAAATCGTTGAGGGCGTTATTGCCCATGAAGAGGAAATTGACGGTATTATCTCAAAATACAGTACCAAAAGAGCAATACCGAGAATACCGAAAGTTTCTCTGTCCATACTCAGAATAGCAGTTTTTGAGGCACTTTATGACGATATGACCCCGGTAAATGCGGCAATCAGCGAGGCAGTTCACCTGTCACAGGCTTATTCATACAAGGAAGATACAAGCTTTGTAAACGGCGTTTTAAGCTCCTTTGCAAAGACTATTTCCGGTGAAGAGAATGTACTGGCCTGAATTTCTGGGTATTGATACCAGTAACTACACCACTTCAATAGCTGTTTTTGACAGTGAAACAGGGGAGATAAGGCAGTCTAAAAAACTTCTGCCCGTAAAATCCGGACAGGCAGGACTTCGCCAGAGTGACGCTTTGTTTCACCATGTAAACCAGCTGACGGAGGTTTCAGAGAAACTGCTTAAAGGGCTTAAAAATCTGAAAGCTGTGGGAGTATCGGCATTTCCGAGAAATATTTCCGGTTCGTATATGCCCTGCTTTCTTGCCGGAAAAACTGCGGCTGAGCTTATCAGTGCCGTAACCGGAGCAAAGCTTTACTATACCTCCCATCAGGCAGGACACGTTGCGGCGGCGCTTTATTCATGCAGACGCCTTGACCTGCTGTACGAACCTTTTATCGCATTTCATTTAAGCGGCGGTACTACCGACTGCCTTTACTGCACTCCCGACAGCGAAGAAATAGTGAATCCACAGCTTTTTTCAGCCTCCCTTGATTTAAAGGCGGGACAGGCTGTTGACCGTACCGGTCTTATGCTGGGGCTTGATTTTCCGTGCGGCACTGAACTTGAAAAACTGGCGGAAAAGAGCGACAGAGAGTTTAAGATAAAGCCTTCTATGAAAGGCAATGACTGCTCACTTTCGGGGATAGAAAACAAGTGTAAAAAAATGCTTGATAACGGTGAACCGGCGGAGGATATTGCAAAATTCTGCCTTACATATATCGGTGAAACGGTGAAATGTATGACGAAAAAAGCCAAAGCAGAGCTTGGTGAACTGCCGGTAGTTTATGCCGGAGGAGTTATGTCAAACAAATATATTAAAAGTATGGTACATGAAGATTATGACGCTTATTTTGCAAAGCCGGAGTTTTCCTGTGACAATGCCGCAGGAGTTTCGGTAATTGCGTTTGAAAAGTATAAATTAGGTAAAATATGATAGTTTTAACAGTTACACAGCTTAACAGATATATTGCGTATAAAATCAAAGAGGACGCAAAGCTTAAAGGAATACTGCTCAAAGGCGAGATTTCCAATTTCACAGCCCACAGGTCGGGACATTTCTATTTCACCTTAAAGGACGGTGAAAGTGCTGTAAAGGCAGTAATGTTCCGAAGTTATGCGGAGAGGGTGAAATTCATGCCGGAGGACGGTATGGGCGTTATTGTCATGGGCAGCGTTTCGGTGTTTGAGCGTGACGGCGTTTATCAGATATATGTGACAGATATTCAGCCGGACGGCGTTGGTGCGGCAAGTATTGCAGTGGAACAGCTTAAAGAAAAGCTGAGAAAACAGGGAGTTTTCGACGAAAGTCATAAAAGACCGCTGCCGCCCATGCCGAAAAAAATCGGTATTGTCACATCATCGACCGGTGCGGCTTTACAGGACGTTATCAACATTCTGTCAAGGAGATATCCCATAGGGGAACTGTGCGTTTTTCCGGCGATTGTTCAGGGTGAAGCCGCCCCCGACTCAATTTGCAGAGGGATAATCGCCGCCGGAAAGTCAGACTGCGACGTGCTTATAGTCGGCAGGGGCGGCGGTTCACTGGAGGATTTAAGCGCATTCAATACGGAAAAGGTGGCAATGTGCATTTACAACAGCAGTATACCAGTGGTTTCCGCTGTTGGTCACGAAACGGACTTTACCGTTTCCGACCTTGCGGCTGATATGAGAGCGCCTACGCCGTCAGCGGCGGCAGAGCTTGTTTCGCCCTCGGCTGAACAGCTTCTCAAAAACATTGACTTTTACTTAAACCGCATTAAAGACGGTGCTGTAAGGGCGCTGAACCGCAGTCAGAACAGGCTTGATGTTATAAGCGGAAAACTTGCGGTGTTCTCGCCGGAATATAAACTGCAGAAGAATGAAAAGGAGTTCATTTCCCTTGAAAACCGTCTGAAAGCGGCTTACAGCACAAAGGTTTCGGATTGCGAACGGAGATATCTGACGGCAGTTTCAAAAATGGAAGCAATGAGTCCGCTGAAGGTTATGAGCAGAGGATATTCCCTTGTGTACAAGGGCAGAAAAATCATTGCTGATACTAAAAATCTGAAAACAGGGGATAATGTTGATGTAATGCTGGCTGAGGGCAGATTCAGCGCTTGCGTTACGGAAATTGAATCTGCTCATGAATAACAATTATGAGGTGAAAAAATGGCTTTTGAAGATAACATGACTGCGCTTGCGGATATTGTAAGTCAGCTTGAAAAAGGGGACTTGCCCCTTGAAAAATCAGTGGAGCTTTACGGTAAAGGCGTCAAGCTTGCGGCAAAGTGCCGTAACGACCTTGAAAAGGCAAAGCTGAAAATAACACAGCAGGGGGAAAACAGTAATGAATCAGGCAGCTAAGGAAAGACTGAGCGAATACACACAGTTCATAGAAAATGCGCTGAAAAATTACAGCTTACAGGATAAACTGGGACTGCATAAAAACGTTGCAAAGGCTATGGACTATTCCCTTGAGGCAGGGGGAAAAAGAATAAGACCGGTGCTTGTGCTGGAATTCTGCCGTGTCTGCGGAGGGGACTGGAAAAATGCCGTGTCTGCGGCTTGTGCCATTGAAATGATACATACCTTTTCGCTGATACACGATGATCTGCCGTGTATGGACGATGATGATTTCAGAAGAGGAAAACCGTCCTGCCACAAGCAGTTCGGCGAGGCAATGGCAGTGCTTGCCGGAGACGCTCTGGCGATACGCTCCTTTGAGATAATTTCAGCAGCAGATGAACTTGATGCTGAAAAGAGAGTGGCTCTGATAAATGAGCTGTCACACTGGTCCGGTGCGGAGGGTATGATAGGCGGTCAGGTCATTGACATGGAAAACGAGGAACGTGATGATGTTGACGCTGAAAACCTTAAGTTTATGTACTCTCTGAAAACGGGTGCGCTTATAAAGACGTCATGCATTATGGGTTGTATCTGTGCAGGTGCGGACGCTGAAAAAACTGCTCTTGCGGCAGAGTATGCCCATGCGCTGGGAGTTGCTTTTCAGATAATTGACGATATACTTGACGTTGTGGGAGACGAGAGCGTTCTCGGTAAACCTACTGGCAGTGACAGCGAGGAAAACAAGACTACCTTTGTGACAGTCTACGGACTGGAAAATGCAAAGGAACAGGCAAAAAAATATACAGACAAGGCTCTGGAGATACTTGACGGATTTGAAGAAAATGAATTTTTAAAGGAACTTACCGGATTTCTGCTTGACAGAAATTTCTGATTCCGTTTAAAGAGAGGGTGGCTGATATGGTATATAATCCTGTGCTTATAGGAGGGGCTTCTGCGTGGGCGGCGGCTCAGATAATAAAGGTTATCATCAATCTGATAAAGGGTAATGGATTTATACCGGAGCGTTTTGTCGGTTCCGGAGGAATGCCCAGCGCACATTCGGCAACGGTTAGTGCGGCTGCGGTAATGTCTTTAAGAGTATGCGGACCCGATTCGCCGGTTTTTGCACTGGCGGCACTAATGTCAATTATTGTAATTTACGACGCACTGAACGTCCGCTATCAGTCCGGACTTCATGCGGCGGAGCTTAACAGACTGAGGAAAGAACGAAAGCTTTCGTCAGCGGATGAAAAAAAACCAGGAAAGGATTTTAAGGAACTGCTGGGGCATACTCCTGAGGAGGTTATCGCAGGAGTTGCCCTGGGGATCATATTCGGAATTTTGATTCCTGTTAAAATATAGAAACTATGAAAGATAATAATGAAGTTATGCTGGACGCTCTTGAGCTTCCGGGGGATCTGAAAAAGCTTGACAGTGATCAGTGCCGTCAGCTTTGCGGAGAAATAAGAAAAATACTTGTTGAAACTGTATCAAAAAACGGCGGGCATCTTGCCTCAAATCTGGGAGTTGTGGAGCTTACAATGGCAATACACAGGGCGTTTGATTCGCCGGAGGATAAAATAGTCTGGGACGTGGGACATCAGGCTTATACCCACAAGCTGCTTACCGGACGCCTTGACCGCTTTGATACCATAAGAAAAGAAAACGGCTTGTCGGGTTTTGCAAAGCCGTCCGAATCGGAGCATGACGCTTTTATAAGCGGACACAGTTCAACCTCAATTTCTGCGGCTTACGGTATTGCAAAGGCAATGAAGCTGGACGGAAAGGACAACTATGTTGTTGCCGTAACAGGGGACGGTGCTATGACCGGCGGCATGATATACGAGGGTCTGAACAACGCCGGAAAATCCGACGCAAACCTTATAGTAATTGTAAATCACAACGATATGTCCATATCAAAAAATGTTGGCGCACTGGCAAAATATCTCCTCTCAATAAGGACAAAGCCTAAGTATGTGCAGACCAAAAGAGCAGTGGAAAAGGCGCTTTCCAACACTCCTGTTGTGGGAAAACCCATTGCAAAAATTCTCAAAAGCTCAAAGGATACTGTCAAAAGTACAGTTTACAGAAATACCCAGAATACCAACACCACAATTTTTGAGGACTTAGGCTTTATTTACTTAGGACCCGTTGACGGTCATGACCTTGATGCACTTGACGAGGTACTGAAAACAGCAAAGACCTATCATCAGCCGGTGGTTGTCCATGTCAACACTGTCAAGGGAAAGGGCTATGAACCGGCTGAAAAGAATCCGGGGGAATTTCACGGTATCTCAAAATTTGATATCATGACAGGAAATCCGGAGGTTTCTTCTGACGACTGCTATTCCACAGTGTTCGGACGTGAACTGCTGCGCCTTGCAAAAGAGGACGAGAGAATATGCGCTGTGACTGCCGCTATGAAGTACGGAACAGGACTGCAGTTTTTCTCATCAGAACTGAAAAGCAGATTTTTTGATGTGGGTATTGCCGAACAGCACGCAGTGACTTTCTGCGCCGGACTTGCCTCGGCAGGCAAACTGCCGGTGTTTGCGGTGTATTCGTCATTTCTGCAAAGGGCAGTTGACCAGATGATACACGACGTTGCCATAGGCGGAAATCATGTTGTTATCGGGATAGACCGTGCCGGAATAGTTGGTGAGGACGGCGAAACACATCAGGGTATTTTTGATGTGTCGATAGTGACCGGAATACCGGGGGCGGTGGTCTATTCACCCTCATGCTACGAGGAACTGAAAATGTGTCTCAACGACGCACTTTATAAAGATAACGGTCTTGCCTGCGTAAGATACCCCAAGGGCAACGACTGCACAAGCTTTGACAAGTCATCACTCAACACGTCGTATACACTGACTTCAAAAGGAAACTCTTCCGTTCTTCTTGTTACATACGGAAGGATATATGACGAGCTTTACAAGGCTTTCGGACTGCTTAACCGTGACGGTATTTCCTGCGATATACTAAAGCTTACCAAAATTTTCCCTCTTGATAATGATATTATAAAGACTGCGGCAAAGTACCGGAAAATCATATTTTTCGAGGAAAGCAGCATAAAGGGCGGAATTGCGGAGCATTTCAGCGAGGCTGTACTTGAACAGGGCTTTGAGGGAAAATTCTTTGCAAGGGGAATAACAGGCTTTGTCAGACAGGCGTCTGTCAGAAGTGCCCTTGAAAAGCTTGGATTTGACTGCGATTCCATGGTTTCGTATATCCGCAGTGTAACGGAGGGACAGCTTTGAAAGGCAGACTTGATATTGTTTTGCCGGAAATGGGACTTGCAGCAAGCCGTCAGAAGGCAAAGGAGCTTATCATTGAAGGACACGCTGAGGTGAACGGTAAAATATGTCTTAAACCGTCATATATTGTAAATGAAGATGATGTAATAAAAATAACCGGCGAAACTCTTAAATATGTTGGCAGGGGCGGACTGAAACTTGAAAGGATTATTTCTCTCTGCGATATTGATATAAAGGGAAAAGTCTGTATGGATATCGGTGCGTCTACAGGGGGATTTACTGACTGTATGCTGCAAAACGGTGCGGAAAAGGTTTATGCCGTTGATGTCGGCAGCGGACAGCTTGCGCAGAAACTTTGCAGTGATGAGCGTGTTGTCAATATGGAAAAGACTGACATAAGAACTGTCAAGCCGTCAGATTTACCGGTTTTGCCGGAGTTTATTTCGGTCGATGTATCGTTTATTTCATTAAAGCTGATTTTAAGCCATGTTTATGAACTGCTTGCTGAAAACGGTACTGCGGCTGTGCTTATCAAGCCCCAGTTTGAAGCGGGGAGAGAAAATGTGGGCAAGAACGGTATTGTAAAATCAAGGAATGTTCACGTCAGCATTGTGGCTGATATACTTTCCTTTGCGGCTGAAACCGGATTTGCTCTTGCCGGAATATGCCATTCCCCCATAACAGGCTCAAAGGGAAACATTGAATATCTTATGTGCCTGAAAAAGGACGGAGAAAGTCAGACAGCCGATGTGAAAAAATTGGTTGATGACGCATTTAAGACTTTAAAAACCGGAGGAAGACCATGAAAGCGGCTGTATTTCCAAATTTCCAGAAACAGAATGCACTTGAATGTGCAAGAGCGGTCTGCGATATACTGCATAAAAATGATATCGAAGTATGGGTTGACCGCAGCTATCATGACGAATTTGCTGATAAAAGCATGGTGAGATTCGGCTTGTTTGACGAGTTTGTAAGAGAGGCTGACTTTGCTCTTGCCATTGGCGGGGACGGTACTATTTTAAAATGTGCAAGCCATATCCTTAACAGCAAAGCTATGCTCCTTGGAATAAATACCGGCAGACTGGGCTTTATGTCCGCCCTTGAATCCGACCAGCTTGACTGCTTAAAACGCCTGAAAACCGGTGATTACACCGTTACCGAGCGCATGATGCTTGAATGTGAGATTTTAGGCGGAAACGGGGTATATACAGCGCTGAATGACATCACCATTTCCGGAATGTATTCGAGAATATGCGATTTTTCCATATATGACGAAAAGGGAAAGATAGGAGCGTACAGGGCGGACGGCGCAGTTTTCAGTACCCCCACAGGCTCAACTGCATACTCCCTTTCAGCCGGCGGTCCTATAATAGACCCGGACATGGAATGTATTGAAATGACACTTATCTGTCCACATTCGCTTTTTGCAAGGCCTATGGTTTTTCCGGCGTGGAAGAAGATACGCTTTGTGGCGAATGACAAAAACAGGCAGAACATTTTTGTAAGTGTTGACGGAAACGACCCGCTGCCCCTTACAGAGGGGGACGTGGTGGAGATAAGGCGTTCGGCGGAGAAGATAAAGCTTGTCAGCATGAATGATAATTCTTTTTACAATTCACTCAACAGGAAATTAATGCACCCCATAAAATAAAAAGGAGATTTTGAAGTGCAATGAAAAACAAAAGGCAGTATAAGATACTTGACATAATAAAAATGCATGATGTTGAAACACAGGAAATGCTTCAGAATCTTCTGGCGGAATACGGCTTTAATGTAACGCAGGCAACGGTTTCAAGGGACATAAAGGAACTGCGGCTTGTGAAGAAAATGACTGAAAACGGCATTTACAAATACGCTGCTCCGGAGGAAAACCGGTTTAAGAAAAATATTTTTATTGATACTGTCACAGGTATAGACTACGCCATGAACACAGTTGTGGTCAGATGTCATACGGGTATGGCGCAGGCGGCGTGTGCGGCACTTGACAGCATGGAATACAGCGGAATTGTTGGAACTCTTGCCGGAGATGACACCATTTTTGTACTTATGAAAACTGAAGCAGAGGCGAGAAAACTTGTAAAAACATTTAAGGAACTTGTCTGGGGGTAAGGCTTATGCTCAAAGAGATATATATAGAAAATCTTGCGGTCATAGAAAAAGCTGTGATACCGTTTTCCGGTTCCTTTAATGCTTTTACAGGTGAGACCGGTGCCGGTAAATCCATACTTATTAACGGAATAAATGCAGTTTTAGGACAGAGAGTTACAAAGGATATTGTGAGAACCGGAAGCAGGAAAGCCGTTATAACTGCGCTGTTTACCGGGCTTTCGGAAAACGTCTGCGAAAAGCTTGATGAGCTTGGGGTATCCCATGAAAATGACGAAATAACCGTTACAAGGGAGATTGCCGCAGACGGCGGAAGTGTTGCGAGGGTAAATTCAAGGACTACCACTGTTTCAGTACTGCGTGAGATAGGGGAAATGCTCATAACTATCCACGGTCAGCACGACAATCAGATACTCCTGGCACCGGAAAAGCATATTGAGGTACTGGACAGCTACGGCGAAAGCGCCGAACTGCTGGAGGACTACAGAAACAGTTTCCGCAGTTTGCAGTCACTGGCGAAAAAGCTTGGGGAAATGAAGAAAAACCGCATTGAAAAGCGTGACAGAGCAATACTGCTGAAAGAGCGGATTGAGGAATTAAAGGAACTTGATTTGCAGTCTGTGGAATACAGCCAGCTTGAAAATGAATATAATATGATACAGAACGTTGACAGGATAGCAAGGGCGGTCAGGAACGCTGATACTATCTTAAACGGTGAAACGGAGGAAAACGTTCTGGATATGCTTGATTCCTGCGGTGAGGAGGTTTCGGGCATTGCCGTCTATTCCCGTGAGGCGGCGGAGCTTTCCGAAAGGCTTGAGGCTGTTAAGATAGAGATTGCTGATATTTCGGACGAACTTGGCAGAATCGGGGACAGCCTTGACATTGACGAGAGAAGATTTGAATATGTTGTCAGCAGGTACAATAAAATAAATCATGCCATGAAAAAGTATCAGTGCGGATTTGAGGAACTTGTCAGGCTTTTTGAGGACTGCCAGTCCGAGCTTGAAACAATAGAGTTTTCCGATGAGGACTTGAAAAAGCTGTCTGACGAAAAGGACAGGCTTCTGCACGAGGTCACTGAAAAGGCGAAAAGGCTTTCGGAACACAGAAGTGAAACTGCAAAGAGATTTGTTTCACAGGTGACAGAGGAACTGAAATTCCTTGATATGCCAAATGTTGTTATTGAAGTCAGCCAGCAGAAAGGCAAGCTGACTGTAAACGGCATGGACAGTATTGAGTTTCTCATTTCTGCAAACAGGGGCGAAACGCCTAAGCCTATTGCAAAGATAGCGTCCGGGGGCGAACTTTCAAGAATAATGCTTGCACTGAAAAGTGTTATAGCCGAAAAGGATTCTATCCCAACAATGATATTCGACGAAATTGATACGGGTGTAAGCGGACGTGCTGCACAGAAAATCGGTATAAAGATAAAGCAGATAAGCCGGATAAGACAGGTGCTGTGCGTTACCCATCTTTCCCAGCTTGCCGTTATGGCAGACGAACACCTGCTTATTGAGAAAAACGTGGTTGACGACAGAACTGTAACAAGCGTTACACCTCTTGATTTTGACGGACGTATAAAAGAAATCGCAAGAATAATGGGCGGCGAGAATCCGAGTGAAACCATGCTTAAAAGTGCAGAGGAGGAACTCAGAAGAGCCGCAGAGATTCAGGAGTTTTGAACCTTATGGATTACTGTTTTAACGGCGGCTGCTGGGGGGCTGTATTTGCTGTCCCGCAGTCGGTTGTGGATAATTATATAAAGCTTGCAAACGAAGCGGCGGTCAAGGTGCTTTTGTTTGTACTGCGCAACAGCGGCAGGAACTTCTCTTCAGAAGAAATTGCCGCTGCATTGAATTTAAAGGAAAATCAGGTTGAGGAGGCATTTCTTTTCTGGGAGAACGCCAATATCCTTTCAAAGGGAAGTGAACCTTCCCCTTTGCCGGAAAAGGAAGAAAAGGCTGTGCCGGTTGAAAAACCTGTAAGGAAGAGCAGTATACCGTCGGGAACTTCCTATAATCTGAAACCCACTGAAATTGCGGAGCGTGTAAAAAATTCCGAGGACGTAAGGGTAATGTTCACCATGGCAGAGGCAAGCTTCGGCAGACCCCTCAATCACACCGAACAGCGTTCCTTTATATGGATGCACGATTACCTGGGAATGTCCGCAGACGTGCTTGTGACAATTGCGGCATACTGCATTTCCATAGACAAGGGGAATATAAAGTACATAGAAACTCTTGCGTCCGACTGGTCTGAAAAGGGGATAAACACCCTTGAACGAGTGCAGGAGGAAATCAGGACACAGGAGGAAAAGCACTCCTTTAACGGCAGAATAATGAAAACTTTCGGTATGACAAGACGTCCCACGGCAAAACAGCAGGAACTGATAGACAGCTGGAAGTCAAAGGGCTACAGCTTTGAGCTTATAGAGTACGCATACGAGAAAACCATTGAGGCTATAGACAAGCTGAATTTCCCCTACATAAACAAGATACTGGAAAACTGGTATTCACAGGGACTTATTACAAAGTCCAAGATAGACAGCGAAAGCCAGTCGAGGAAAAGCGTCAAACCGGAAAAGGAAAGCGAACATTCGTATAATCTGGATGATTATAAATCTTTGGTGAATAATTTTGGTGATAAATGATGAACGGTAACAAGGAAATATTAAACAAGGCTATTGATATAATCAAGCAGAGAAGAAACAGGGCAAAGGCTGTCAATGATATGCACTTTGACGAGGTCAATGCAAAGATACCCGAAATAGGGGAGATAAACAGTCAGCTTGCAAGAACTGGTCTGGAGGTACTCAACATCATAAAAAGCGGCGAAAATGTTTCTCAGAAAATACAGGGAATGCGTGAGAAGAATTTTCAGGCACAGCAGATGATAAAGCAGCTGCTTGTACAAAACGGCTATCCGGAGGACTATCTGCAGATAAAGTACACCTGTCAAAAGTGCGCTGACACCGGCTTTGTGGGGAATGACAGGTGCAGCTGTCTGAAAAATCTGACGGCACAGCTTTCGGCAAAGCGCATGAATGCGGGTTCACAGA
>JALEVO010000082.1 GCA_022788225.1 Oscillospiraceae bacterium
CAGCAAATTTTCTGCTGCTCAATTAGTATCGTTTTTTATTGCAGTTGATGATTTTACAGAAATTTTTTCGCAGAGCCTGTAATTCAGCGATAAGCTTTTCTTCATCAGTAAATGTTCTCATTCCCATAATGCTTTTACAAATTTCAATTGCATCATAAAGGTCGATTTTACCATTTCCAGAGATATCACCGCTGATAAATTCCTCTGTACTTTCCGAAGAGTTCATATCTTCCGGCGTTGAATTAAAGTGTACCTTTGCACTTAAAAAATACTCATTGTGGAAAGGACCGGTTCCCGAACCGTCAATACCAATCTGATTCCATTCTTCTTCTGTTCCGGCATAGTAAATATCAGTTAATTCGCTGCTTCCGGCAAAAGCTGAAAAGCAGACAGCATTAAGGCTTCTTGGAATAAATACTTTTTTCAGGCTGAAATCCTGTACTGAGTATTCAAGAATTTCCTCAACACCCTCAGAAAAAATCAGATTTTCACAGTCGAAAGATGCCATCATATTGCCGCCGGCATTCAAGCCCTCTGCACGAGATGTATATATTATTGAACCGGGAACAGTAATACTTCTGATATTAACGTCAAGAGCCAGCGGCTCAATATGTTTAAGCGTTTCCGGAAGCACAAGCTCATCCATGTCAATGGCGTCTCCGCCTGTAGTAGTACCGGTAATCATATAATATCCGAATATTCTTCCGAGGTATTCAAGATGTTCAGGCAGTTCAAAGGTTTTCATGCTGTGACAGCCTGTGAAAATATTGTTATCAAGAATTTTTATTGAATCGGGCAGCTTTATAGAGGTGATATCCGTACCCTGCCAGTTTGCACCGTCCATAAAAGCTCCGGGCAGAATTCTTGTAACTCCCTCCGGCACTTCAACATCACCCTTGCAGGCAGTGCCGTTTATAAGAATGTTATTGCGTATCACCATGCCGTTTTCCAGTGTTTCAGTAGTATAGTAATTTTCAGCCCACGGGGAAGAAATAAAAGCAAATGCATCTTTATCGGCAAGTTCAGCTGAAATATTGATGTCTGTGAGGGCGGAAACATTGCCGAAATCGCTTATATGCTTAACGCTTTCAGGAATCACAAGAGATGTAAGCAGGTCTGTTTTTACCCATTCTCCCAGGTCAGAATCATAATAGCCACTGTATGTATATACTGTATCGGCAATTCCGACAGTTCCCGGTTTTATTTCGGCTGATGTTGTTTTATCTGCAATTTTGATTACCCAGTTATCAGCATATTTTACCGGTTCTGTCTGATTATCAAGCAGAGCTGTATTTTCAAAAGCGTCTGCTGCGATGTATTCAACACTGTCAGGAATATCAATGCTTTCCAGTGAAGTACAGCCGTAGAAAGTATGGGATTCAATGCGTGTCAGGTTATCTGAAAGCTTTACGCTTTTAAGCGATGTACATCCGGAAAATACACCTCCGCCTCCGCCGCATTCGTCTTCGATTATATTAGTTTGTTCGCCAATTTCTGTTACGCTGTCCGGAATGGTGATTTCCTCAAGACTTGTGCAGCCTGCAAATGCATTCATCACGATTCGTTCAAGAGAATCAGAGAGTGTGACTTTTGTCAGATTTGTGCAGTTCTGAAAAGCACCGTTGCCGATTGCAGTGACTGAATCAGGTATTACAATTTCTTTAAGGTTTTCATAACCTGCAAATTTTCCGGAATTAATTACAGTTACTGTATCGGGAATAACAAATGTTTCATTATTTTCCGGATAATGATACAAAGTAGTGCCGTCCTTTGAGAGCAGTATGCCATTTACGCTTTTGTACTTAGGATTCTGTTCATTTACATTAAAGCTTTTAAGGTTTTTCATGTGATTCTGAAATGCACCGGATTCAATTTTTTTCAGACTGGCAGGTATTGATATTGAAGTAATATCAGTGTGAGCTTCAACATATGTAGGAAATTCTATAATTCCTATTCCGCTGTCGTCGTTTTCATCTTCCTCCGGCTCAACCAGAATAGATTCCAGATAGAAAGCGTTTGCCTGAATTACCTCTACTCCCTCCGGAATAACAAGCTCACCTTTGCAGTCAGCAGCGTCTATCAGTACTTTTCCCAGAACAACAACAGGGTTATTTTTTTTCTGTTCTGAAAGCCATGCAGTATTATAGAAAGCAAAGTTGCCGATATCTGAAATTGTATCAGGAACAGATATTTCACTAAGATTTTCATCACCGGAAAAAGCCCATGTACCGATTCTCTTTACACTTTTTCCAATCACAGCTTTTGTCAGGGAAGTACAGCTCTCAAACGCACCGCTGCCAACCATTGTAACGCTGTCAGGAATCACGATTTCAGTCAGTGCAGTACAGCCGTTGAATGCAAATGGACGGATAACATCAAGTGTATCAGAAAGCGTTACGGAAGTGAGTGTTGTACATCTTTGAAATGCTCCGGAATCTATGTTCACAACGCTGTCTGGCATAGAATATTCCGGATTTTTCCTGCCTATGGGATATTTGATCAGCTGCGTTTTGTCTTTATTAAAAAGAACTCCGTCAGCACTGGAATAATTTTCATTGCTTTCTGAAACATTTATACATGTAAGGTTTGTACAATAGAAAAATGCATTTTTTCCTATATCTGTAATGCTGCCGGGAAGCGTTATACTTTCAAGGCTTTCACAATTTGTAATATTTAATTTTGTCACTGGCAAACTATCAATTTTTTCCGGTATCTCTATCTCCACAGCAGTATTATCGCAATAAGTAATCTCAACGTAATCGAATTTGCCGTCTGAGTCCTTATCAACTTTTCTGTAGGATAAATAATCTCCGTATTGTGTTTCATCTCCGTAAACCACCGCATCAGCAGTCATGGGCTCACTAACAATGTCTGGTATGCTTGTAAGCTCCCATCCCATACACGCATTTGTCATAACAGCTGATGTGAGAAGTGTTATAAGTTTTTTCTTCATAATGTCCTCCTGTTAAGAATATTTGCAGTTTAATAATAAGCCGCCTTTAGATTTAGTTTATTATATCATAAAATCGCAGATTTTTGATATAATTGCCCGATATGCAGGGAGCAAATCT
>JALEVO010000116.1 GCA_022788225.1 Oscillospiraceae bacterium
TGCGTATCGGCAAATAGTAAATAAGGCAACAAAAAATGCCTACCGTCCTGTAAAGGGACGATAGACATCGTGGTGCCACCCAATTTCAAAAGCATAAGCCTAAAAACTTCACTTTTCTTTTTCAGATACGCAGACTGCATAAGTCCTGAATATCCTACCCCTGTAACGTGGGGAAAACGGCGACAGATACTCGATAAACCTTTCACTGTGCTTCTCACAAATCCATTCATCAGACAGCGTGTGTACCGGAATCACACCAATCTCCGGCTCTCTGCGACATCGTTTTGCCGACTACTTACCTTTGCTCTTAGAATTTAAAAATATTATGCATTTATTATAAAACCATTTTTTCGGTTTGTCAATACCATTTTCAAGTTAAAATATAAAAATTAATCATGTGCCTGACAACGCTTTTCTAAAACTTTTTTTATCAGCTTAAATAAAAAAACAGTTAAAGCAATGCCGAAAACAGTTCCGGAAAAGTCAATCAGAACATCACGCAGCTGACAGCTTCTGCCGGGGACGAAAGACTGGTGAAACTCGTCACTTATGGCGTACAGCAGGCAAAGCAGGGCAGAAAAAAACAAAGTCAGACGGAAAGATAATCTTTCAAGCCCTCTGAAAGCATTATATGTAAGCATTCCTAAAATTGTGTAGACTGAAAAATGTGCAAGCTTTCTTACGATAAACTGACAGTGGTCAAGCAGCATATTTCTATAAGCCTCACTGCACTGGTCAAAATCGGGATTAAACAATCTGGCTAATATTTCAGCCGGCAGACTGCTTGTCTGGGAGGAGTTGTCAGCATTCTGGGCGGAAAAAAGAAATATCATGGTCATCCATGCAATAACCGGAATCCAGAGTATAATTTTTTTAGATTTCATAGGTTTCTTCCTTTCAGATTAATTTTATCACAGTAAAGATAATATGTCAAACAAAAAAAGGATTGAAAATAATTTGAAAAGGTGGTAAAATAAAGGAAGTACATATAAAGGATTTTCGTATGAAAGGAACGGTGAAAAAAATGAAGCTTTGCGCAGGACAATGCAGGTACCTTATTGCATTGTATCACCTTAGTGAAACAAATCACGTTGTGAGGTCTGTTGATATTGCAAACACTCTTTCGGTAACAAGACCAAGCGTCAGCCGTATGCTCAAATGTATGGCAAGGCTTGAATTTATTGAGCCGGATTATTCGGCAAGCGTTAAGCTTACTGACAAGGGCAGGGAAACAGCCCGGCGTCTTGCAAAGGACTTTCATGATGTAAACGCTTTTTTCACTGATATACTCAGGCTTGATGAAAATGACGCCTATGAGCAGAGTATACAGTTTTTAGCGTCGTTCCCTGAACATACGGTTGAAAGACTGTCGGCTGTGACCCGAAATACCCTTTCAAAAAGAAAAAGCAGGAAAAAAGAATAATTTTGTCTTTTTTTACTTTATTTTTTTCGACTTTTATGGTATAATAAAAATGTTGTATGTGTATTTCCGGAATTGAAATACCAGAAGTGTTGTGTACACTTTGATAAAATTCGGCGTGCCGCCTGCCGTAACAAGCGGCGCTGCATACAGGAAAGATTTCTGATATATATGCAGCTGATGGAGAATAATATGAGAGCGGTTATAACTGTAATCGGTAAGGACAATGTTGGAATACTTGCTAAGGTAAGTACAATCTGTGCTGAATACAATGCAAACGTAATGGACGTAACACAGAGCGTTCTGCAGGATATGTTTGCTATGATAATGATGGTGGATATTTCCAAAATGAATTCGGATTTTGTCGTTCTTGGCGATAAGCTTAAAGAACTGGGCGATACACTGGGACTTTCTATCCACACAATGCATGAGGATATTTTCAACTCAATGCACAGAATCTAATCTGCTTTAAGGAGAAACTTTTAAATGCTGAATTATAATGCTTATGATATACTTGAAACCATAAGAATGATACAGGACGAATGTCTTGACATAAGAACAATTACAATGGGAATATCGCTTCTTGACTGTATTGACAGCGATATTGACAGAGCCTGTGAAAAGGTTTACGAAAAGATAACTACAAAGGCTAAGGACCTTGTAAAGGTGGGCGAAAGAATTGAAAAGGAATACGGTATTCCGATTATCCACAAGAGAATTTCCGTTACCCCTATTGCTATAGTTTCCGCTGCCTGCAAGGAAAAAAATCCGGTTAAATTTGCACTTACTCTTCAGAAAGCAGCTGATACCTGCGGAGTAAACTTTATAGGCGGCTATTCCGCCCTTGTACAGAAAGGATTCAGCGCCGGTGATATCGAGCTTATCAACTCAATTCCGGAGGCACTTTCTGTTACCTCAAACATCTGCTCCTCTGTAAATGTAGGTTCAAGCAAGACGGGTATAAACATGGACGCAGTTGCCATGATGGGTAGGATAATAAAGCAGTCTGCGGAGGTAACTGCCGACAACCAGTGTATCGGACCTGCAAAGCTTGTTGTATTCTGCAATGCTCCCGAGGACAATCCGTTTATGGCAGGCGCATTCCACGGTACAGGAGAACCGGACTGCGTAATCAATGTGGGTGTTTCAGGACCGGGCGTTGTCCGTTCCGCAATAAAAAAATATCCTGACGCATCAATTGATGAAATTGCCGACATAATAAAGAAAACAGCGTTCAAGATAACAAGAATGGGACAGCTTGTCGGTTCAAAGGCGTCACAGATGCTGGGCGTACCTTTTGGCATTGTTGACCTTTCACTTGCTCCGACTCCGGCAGTAGGCGACAGTGTTGCACATATTCTTGAAGAGATAGGACTTGAATCCTGCGGTACACACGGAACAACAGCTGCTCTTGCACTTCTGAATGACGCAGTAAAGAAGGGCGGAGTTATGGCGTCCTCAAATGTAGGCGGACTTTCAGGTGCGTTTATTCCGGTATCAGAGGACGCAGGAATGATAGACGCTGTAAACTGCGGTGCTCTTGGAATTGAAAAGCTTGAGGCTATGACTGCGGTATGCTCCGTTGGTCTTGACATGATAGTTGTACCGGGAGATATCACTCCGGAAACTATTTCCGCTATTATTGCCGACGAGGCTGCCATTGGTATGGTAAACAACAAGACTACAGCAGTACGCCTTATTCCGGCAATCGGCAAGAATGTGGGCGAAACCCTTGAATTCGGCGGACTTCTGGGAAGCGGTCCTGTAATGAATGTAAATACAAAGTCGCCGGCTAAATTTATTTCAAGAGGCGGAAGAATACCTGCGCCAATGCACAGCATCAAAAACTGATTTCACTGAAAGGTTGGGCACTATGGAAAGCGTTGTAAATAAAATAATAGAGATTGACCGTATGGCCGACAGCAGAATAAATGACGCCAGAAAGCGCAGTGATGAAATATTAAGCGAAACAGAGGAAAAGTGCAGAAAGCTCAGAAACGACATCTGCACTGCCGCTGACAAGCGAATTGCAGAAATTGAAGAGATAAATAAGTCTGATTTTGATTTTAAAGTATCTGAGCTGGAAAAGAAGTACAGTACTGAAAAACAGGAAATGGACAGTTTTTTCGACAGCCGCCATTTGGAAATCGAAAACAGTATTTTTGCAGAAATAGTAGGTGAGTGATTTGAAGTCTTCTGAAAACGCTACCATTGCCAAAGCCCGTTCAATTTACGGGAAAAGGCTGAAATACAATGACTATACAGAGCTTGCCTCACGAAAAAAAGTTACTGACGCAGCCGAGTATTTAAAAAAGAATACTTATTTTTCAGATGCACTTTCAAATATTGACACTTCCACAATTCACAGAGGTTTTCTTGAATCAGTCCTCAATAAGGCATATTATGACGGGTATGAAAGGCTTTGTAAATTTCAGCATCTTGACCGTCAGCCGTTTTTCAATTTTCTGCTTGTGCGTCAGGAAGTAAGGGAACTGCTCAAAGCATTGCTTTATCTTAACAATGACAGTAATGATGTCTATATCGAATCAATGCACACATATATGATTGAAAAATCAGGCATTGACCTTATGGCACTTGCAAAGGCAGAGGATTTCAAGGCAGTCTTAAAGGTTATAAGGCATACCCCTTATTATGACGTGCTGAAAAACGTAAAGCCGGACAGCAGCGGAAATATTCCGTATACAAAATGCGAAGTCCTGCTGCGTACCTATTATCTGAAATGGCTTCTGGAAAATGCTGAAAAGTGTACTCACGGCAAGTCGAAAAAGGCTCTTATTGACCAGATAAATGTTCAGACGGATATTATAAATATCATCAATGCCTACCGCATGAAAAAATATTTCAATGCTGATGCCGAAACCCTTGAAAAGTATATGCTTCCGTTTTACGGCAGACTTTCAAAGGAAAAGCAGTCTGCGCTGTTTCAGACGCAGTCCCCGGAGGAATATTTAAGAATGCTTTCCCACACTTCCTACGGAAGAAAAATGGAACAGCTTTCTGATGATATGGAAAGCGACCAGTTTGAAAGGGAACTTGTTAAAATAAGGTATTCTATGGCAAAGCGGGCACTGATGTTTTCGGAGGACGCAGCTGTAAGCCTTTATTCTCTTATGTATCTGCAGGAGGTCGAGCTTAATAATATAACCAATATTATTGAGGGAATAAGGTATAATAAGAGTGTTTCATACATGGAAAATCTGATAGTTTTGCAGTAGAAGGGAGGTTTGATTATGTCAATTGAAAAAATGGAGTTTGTTACCATTGTCGGACTTATGAAATATCTCGACAGGGCACTGGCAAACTGCGCAGACAGCGGCTATTTTCACATTGCCGACGCTGTAAAGGAATCCGCCGCCGAGGAAACATTCATAAGACTTGACGGTGAAAATCCTTATAAGTCACTGCTGAAGCGAGTGATTTCCGTAGAAACGGGAAATGAGTTTTCCTTTGAGAAAACTGAATGCGACGATATTGCCGCAATGTCCCTTGAACAAATTGAAGAAAAGGTTGCGGAGCTTGAAAACAGCTTTAAGGAAATAACCGGAAAAATCAGCGGGTGCAGTGAAAAAATCACTCAGCGCAGACAGGTCATGACTCAGCTTAAACATCTTAAAGGAATGAAAATAGATTTTCAGAAGCTTTTTGAGTGCAGTCATATCAACGTGAGATTCGGCAGACTGCCTCGTGAGAGTGCATTAAAGCTTTCGTATTATGACGACAGGACGTTTATTTTTATTCCTTATGATGAGGACGGAAGTTATCAATGGGGCTTTTATTTTGCTCCTGCTGACAGCATTTCCGAAGCGGACAATATTTTCCGTACCCTGTATTTTGAAATTATAACCATACCAGATTTTGTCCGTGACACTCCTGAAAAAGAGGAGGAAATACTTGGCGATGAAATCGCAAAGCTTGAATCTGAACTTAACGGCTATAAGGAAGAGCGGAAAAAGCTTATTCAGGAAAACGGGAAACTGTTAAACAGTATTTTCAGCTTTCTGAAATACAAATACGACTTGTTTGAACTGCGGCATAATGTTGCGGCATACAAGGACAAGTTCTATATGGTTGGATTTGTTCCGAAGTCGCAGATAGACGAGTTTATGAAGCTTTTTGACACAATGGAGGAAGTTTCCGTTGTGGTGAACAAGGCAGGGGACAGCGTCGTTATGCAGACGCCTGTCAAGCTCAAAAACAATAAATTCGCAAAGCCGTTTTCAATGTTTGTGGAAATGTACGGACTGCCCTCATACAACGGATTTAACCCCACAATGCTTGTTGCCATAACTTATACGCTGCTTTTCGGAATCATGTTCGGAGATCTGGGACAGGGACTTGTTCTTTCGCTTTTAGGCTGGATAGTCTACAAAAAATCCGGAAATAAGCTTGGGGCAATTATGCAGAGAATCGGAATATCCAGTGCGTTTTTCGGACTGATTTACGGTTCAGTATTCGGCTTTGAGGAAGCGCTTAATCCACTCTATAAAAAACTTGGATTTGAACATAAGCCTTTCGACGTAATGGAAAATACCATGAACGTTCTTATAGGAGCGATACTGATAGGCGTTGTGATAATATTTGTTTCTATAACTATAAATATTATCATAAGTTTCAGGCATAAGGACTATGTAAACGCAGTTTTCGGAAACAACGGGATAGCCGGATTTATAGTTTTCGGCGCACTGCTTGCCGGACTTGGCTGTATGATGACAGGTGTCGCAAACCTGTTTACACTGCCGTATGTGCTTTGTCTTATTGTTCTGCCCCTTGTGGTCATGTTTTTCAGAGAACCGCTGGGATGTCTTTTGAAGGGCGAAAAATTCCACCTTGAGGGCGGAATAGGCGACTTCATTGCGTCAAACTTTTTTGAAGTGTTCGAGTTTATGCTGGGTTATGCCACAAATACGCTGTCATTTGTCAGAATAGGCGGATTTGTATTCTCACACGCCGGCATGATGTCAGTTGTAATGCTTTTGTCTGAAACTGCCGCTAAGGGAGTTTCACCGATTATAATTGTAATCGGAAATATTTTCGTAATGGGAATGGAAGGTCTTATCGTTGGTATTCAGGTGCTCAGACTGGAATTTTACGAAGTTTTCTCACGTTTCTACGACGGAAACGGACAGCCTTTTGAACCTGTGAAAATAAATTATGATACCAATATTGAGTAAAAGGAGATTTTAGCTATGAATATTCTGGAAATTATGCTTATGCCGCTTTTTGCAGTTGTACTGCTCATTCTTCCTGTTGTGTACGTTCTTAAAAAGAAAAAGAGCGGTAATGCCGCAAAAAAGGCGTTTATTGTAAACCTGTGTTCATTCTTTGCAGTGCTTGCCCTTGCAGTTGTACTTCCGGTCGGCGGATTTGTAAGTGCTGAAGCTGCCGCTGTTGTTTCAGATTCAATCGGTAACGCAGGTATCGGCTATCTTGCCGCTGCACTTTCTGTAGGACTGGGTTCAATCGGCTGTGGTATTGCCGTTGGTTCTGCCGCACCTGCCGCTATCGGAGCAGTAGCAGAAGAGCCTAAGTCATTCTCAAAGGCGCTGATTTTCGTTGCGCTGGGTGAAGGTGTTGCGCTTTACGGATTCCTTATTTCATTCATGATTTTAAATAAGATTTAAGGCAGTGAAACGATATGCAGTTTTATCTTATCAGCGATAACATTGACACTCAGATGGGCATGAGACTTGCCGGGATTGACGGAGTTGTAGTCCATGAACCGGAAGAGGTTGAAAGAGAGCTTGAAAAGGCTCTTGATAATAAAAATGTTGCTGTAATACTTATGACAGAAAAGCTGATGAAGCTTTGCAGCAAGCTTGTTTATGATGTCAAGCTGAACAGGAAATCTCCCCTTATTGTGGAGATTCCTGACCGTCATGCTACTTCACAGATAACATCTTCAATTGATAAGTATGTAAGCGATGCAATCGGATTAAAACTTTAAAATGGAGGTGCTGAAATGGACGAAGTACAGGCTCGTAAGCTTGAAAAATTTTCTGAATCTGTAAATTCAGAAGTTGAGGAGCATATCAGCAAAATATTAGGCGAGGCTGATGAACTCAGCAGTGAAAAGCTTGAAAAGGCTGAAGATGACGCACTCCTTGACGCCTATAACAAAATACAGAAGTCTGTAAGAGATACTGAGGCTAAGTACCGCAGAATGTATGCCCTTGAAGAACAGAAATTCCGAATGGATGCTTTAAAGCATCGTGAGGAACTTTCAGATAAAATTTTCGGCGGAATTGAAAAAAAGCTTGCTGAATTTGCGTCATCTGAAAAATACGGTGACTACCTTTTCAGTATTGCCGAGGGAGAAAATCTTTCCGGCAGCGGTGAAATAGCCGTTTCTCCGAGAGATAAGGATTTAGGTGAAAAGCTGGGGGAAAAGTACGGCTGTGAGGTAAAGATTGACGATTCAATCGAACTGGGCGGTCTTATGATAATCGACAAGGAACAGGGAATGATTATTGACAAAACCTTTGACAGTGCCCTTGAAGAGCAGAAAAAAGCTTTCAGCAGCAGATACAGTTTTAAGACAGCGCAATAAATCCTGAAACTGAAAAAGGAGTGACCTTTTTGAATACAATTTTTTCCATTAACGGACCTGTTGTCAGAGTTCGGGATACCAAAGATTTCTCTATGCTTGAAATGGTTTATGTCGGAAACAACCGCCTTATCGGGGAAGTTATCGGTATTACCGAGGAGTTTACTACAATTCAGGTTTATGAAAGTACAACAGGTATGAAAGTCGGCGAACCTGTTTACACAACCGGCGCTCCTATGTGTGCAACGCTGGGGCCGGGTATTATTTCAAATATTTTTGACGGTATTGAAAGACCCCTTAAAGAAATAGAAAAGCTTTCCGGAGCGTTTATCAGCGAGGGAGCAAATGTTTCTTCAATTGATACCGAAAAGCTTTATGATGTTACAATAGAAGTAAAAACCGGTGATGAACTGAAAGGCGGTGCAGTTTATGCATCATGCCCTGAAACTCCGGTTATACGCCATTACTGTATGCTGTCACCTCTGCTTTCCGGCAAGGTGATATGGACAGCGGAAAACGGACAGTACCGTGTCAATGACACAGTCTGCAAAATAGAGGACAGAAAAGGCAAAGTCCATGAACTGACTCTTTGTCAGAAATGGCCTATCCGTCAGCCTCGTCCTGTTGCGGAAAGACTGCTTATTTCCCGTCCGCTGATTACCGGTCAGAGAATTATTGACACTGTCCTGCCTATCGCAAAGGGCGGTACTGCCGCAATTCCGGGCGGTTTCGGAACAGGCAAGACTATGACACAGCACCAGCTTGCAAAGTGGTGTGACGCTGATATTATTGTTTATATCGGCTGCGGAGAGCGTGGAAACGAAATGACACAGGTTCTGGAGGAATTTTCAGAACTTATCGACCCGAAAACAAACCGTCCGCTGACTGACAGAACGGTACTCATTGCCAATACATCAAATATGCCGGTTGCGGCGAGAGAAGCGTCTATTTACACGGGTATCACACTGGCAGAATATTACAGAGATATGGGCTACCATATTGCTATTATGGCGGACTCTACTTCAAGGTGGGCAGAGGCGCTGCGTGAAATATCCGGACGACTGGAAGAAATGCCGGCGGAGGAAGGTTTCCCGGCTTATCTGCCGTCAAGACTGGCGGAATTTTATGAACGTGCCGGATATACAGAAACTCTCTGCGGAAAGGAAGGTTCTGTAACCATTATCGGTGCGGTATCTCCGCAGGGTTCGGACTTCTCAGAACCGGTAACACAGAATACAAAGCGTTTCGTGCGCTGTTTCTGGGCTCTTGACAAGTCACTTGCCTACGCAAGACATTATCCGGCTATAAACTGGACTACAAGCTACAGCGAGTATGTTGACGACTTAGCGTCTTTCTATGAAAAAGAGGCTGGTGATAAGTTTATGGAATACCGTCAGGAGATTTCCAATATTCTCGTTGAGGAAAATCAGCTTATGGAAATCGTAAAGCTTATCGGTTCAGACGTTCTGCCGGACGAACAAAAGCTTATTATTGAGCTTGCAAGAGTTATCAGAGTAGGATTTTTACAGCAGAATGCCTACCATAAGGACGATACATTTGTACCTCTTTCAAAGCAGCTGCTTATGATGGAAACTATTCTCACACTCTATCACAATGCACAGGACGCTCTTAAAGCACAGGTTTCCATGGGAAATATTATGTCAACCGGATTATTTGAAAAAGTAATCAAGGTGAAATATGATATTCCTAACGACAAGCCTGAAATGTTTGAGGACTACAAGAGCGAAATATCCAATGTGTTCAGCAGACTTATTGCAGAGGAAAATGAAAGGAGAGCCGTATGAGTATTCAGTATCTTGGACTCAAAAAGATTGACGGACCTCTTATTGTTCTTGACAAGGTAAAAGATGTCGGTTACGAGGAAGTTGCCGCTATAAAGCTGGAGGACGGAACAGAGCGTGTCGGACGTATTGTTGAGATACAGGGCGACAAGGCAGTACTTCAGGTTTTTGAGGGGACAAAGGGACTTTCTCTTACAAATACAAGGACAAAATTCACCGGAAAACCTATGGAACTTGCACTGTCTGAAGAAATGCTGGGCAGAACCTTTAGTGGTTCGGGCAGACCTATTGACGGACTGGGTGACATATATCCGGAAAAGTTTGAGGATATAAACGGCAAGCCGCTGAATCCTGTTGCAAGAACATATCCGAGAAACTATATCAGAACGGGTATTTCTTCAATTGACTGCCTTATGACTCTTATCAGAGGTCAGAAACTGCCAATTTTTTCCGGTTCGGGACTTTCCCACAACAAGCTTGCGGTACAAATCGTAAGACAGGCAAAGATTGCAGATGAAAGCGGACAGGATTTTGCAGTTGTTTTCGGTGCAATGGGTGTTAAGAATGACGTTGCTGACTACTTCAAAAAGTCATTCGCAGAAAGCGGAGTACAGCAGAAGGTTGTCATGTTCATGAACCTTGCCAATGACCCTATCATTGAGAGAATTTTAACTCCGAGGTGTGCTCTGACTGCCGCTGAGTATCTTGCTTACGAAAAGAATATGCATATTCTGGTAATTCTTACCGATATGACTTCATACTGCGAGGCACTGCGTGAATTTTCGTCCTCAAAGGGAGAAATTCCGGGACGTAAGGGCTATCCGGGTTATCTTTATTCTGACCTTGCGTCACTGTATGAGAGAGCCGGAGTAATTGAGGGGTCAACAGGCAGTGTTACCCAGATTCCGATTCTGACAATGCCAAATGATGACATCACTCACCCTATTCCTGACCTTACCGGCTATATCACCGAGGGACAGATAGTTCTTGACAGAAGTCTTGACCAGACTGGTATATACCCGTCTGTATCAGTTCTGCCGTCACTTTCACGTCTTATGAAAGACGGTATCGGCGAGGGTTACACGAGGGCAGACCATTCTTCTGTTGCAAATCAGCTTTTTGCTGCATACGCAAAGGTTCAGGATGCAAGATCCCTTGCATCGGTAATAGGCGAGGAGGAACTTTCTGAAACTGACAGAAAGTATATGCGTTTCGGAGTTGCTTTTGAAAAGTATTTTCTGACTCAGGAATTCAACGAGGAACGAACTATCGAAGAAACTCTTGATTTGGGCTGGAGTCTTTTGTCACTGCTGCCGGAAAGCGAGCTTGACCGTGTTGACGAGGAACTGCTCAAAGAACACTATGATAACGAAACTGCCGAAAAGACTTTTGTTATTTAAAGTGTAGTGAGAGGAGATGTGAAATATGGCTGAACAGGTATTTCCTACCAAAGGTAATCTTATAAAGGCTAAAAAAACCCTTTCACTCTGTCGGCTTGGTTATGAACTTATGGACAGAAAGCGAAACATTCTCATAAGAGAAATGATGACGCTTATGGACAAGGCAAAGTCCCTCCGAGGTACAATTGAGGACACATATAAGGAGGCTTACGCCGCTTTGCAGGAAGCCAATATAACACTTGGCGTTATTGAGAATATCGCAAGGAGTATTCCCATTGAAAACGGCATAAGTGTTTCATATAAAAGTGTTATGGGTGTTGAAATACCAAACCTGACGCTTTCCAAAACTAAAACTGAAATTCCGTATGGTTTTTATTCAACTAATTCCCAGCTTGACAAGGCATATATCTCTTTTTTAAAGGTTAAAGACATGACTGTTGTGCTGGCAGAGGTTGAAAACAGTGTATACAGGCTTGCAATAGCAATAAAAAAAGCGCAGAGGAGAGCCAATGCGCTGCAGAATATTCTGATTCCGAGATATGAGGAAATGGTGAAATATATAACTGATAATCTTGAGGAAAAAGAGCGTGAAGAGTTCTCAAGACTGAAAGTTATCAAGGCAAGAAAAATAAGCTGAGGCGTTCTTTTGAACGCCTCATTTTTTTAATTTACTTTTAAGTTTTTGAAATTTCGGAGCAATAACTTCAAGGATTGCACAATACTTGTCTACAAACACAATAACATAGCTTTCCTTGTACTTCGGCACACGCCTGATAGACATAGGCCACATATGTTTTTCAATTATGTCGCATTCAAGTGGGTCAATATAAAAATGCTCCATTGCGTTTGCAACTGCGATTTCCGGATGCCTTGCACTATGTGATTTTTCGCCGTTTTTCTTTGGATAGTCTTTTCTGTCGTAATAAAACATATCATGCAGGAGTCCGGCTCTTGCGGCTGAAACAGCATTCAGATGAAAAAATTTGCAGATAAGATAATTGTAATATGCAACATTCAGACTGTGCTGTAATCTTGTTGTACAGAGATGGTGTCTGAAATTTGCAAGCTTCTGTATTTCTTCGTTTTCAAATATATCAGAAATATAAGTGTAAAAAGGCAGTTCAAAAAGATTTTTCTTTGAACCAACAGCTTTTAACATTAAATCACCTCTTTAGAATTCCCCATAACTATAGGGCACCTCTAAAAACCACCGGCTAAAGCCTTAGCACCTCATCTGCTTGCATATTTTCCGTCATTTTGCACCAAAATTTCTTGACATACGCCAGTATGCCTGCGAAATTTTAGTACAATCTGACGAAAAATCTGACGGCACATCTGAGGCACTATGGTTTTTAGAGATGCCCTATAGTAAACGAAAAAAATTTTTAGTTTACTATTAGCCGATATGCACGGAGCTTACGAAGTAAGCGGATGTGCAAGGGAATAAAAAAATAGTTATAGTGAAAGCAAAACTATTTTTGCTTTCACTATATATTATATGTCAATGGGAATCTAAAGTCAAGCAGAAAATTTTTCATTATTTAGGCAGAAGAAACTTTGCGATGCCTATTACATCATAAAGGTCAACTTTTCCGTTTCCGTCATAATCTGCAATGTCAAGCTGTTTTGAATCGAATGTTATCATTCCCATAATGTATTTTGCGATAGTAACCGCATCATAAAGATCAACAGTACCGTTTCCGCTGATATCGCCCTTTATGACAGTAGTTGCCAGTATATTCTAGAAATCAGCTTTAAGCTGCTGGTCTTTCATTTTGCAGTCGGTACGGCTGTAATGCAGGTCGGTTATATCCCACAAAACCGGACACATCTGACGTGAATAAGCCGCCTCGCAGACTGATTCAAGGAAAAGTCTGACAGAATCAGCCTCTTTATTTTTTGTAGGACAGCCGTATTCGCCGATTATTACCGGTATGCCCTTGTCGATAAAGTTTGTTTTTACCATATCCATGTACTTGTTAAGTTCCTTGAAATCAGCGTCAGTACCCCATGTTGAGCGGCACTGTCCCCAGCTTGCGTCCTCTTCAAGGAGAGCAAAGGTGACAGGAGTGTAGTAATGTACTGAAACTGCACATCGTCCGGCGGGATCACTCGGCATTTTGAAAAGGGAATTGCAGGTTTTGGTGATATCAGTGTTAACACCAGAAATCAGCAGGTGACGCTTTGCATTGTTGCCGCCGGAGCTTCTTACAATGTCAACGAAATTCTGATTTATCTCATTTACAAGGCTGTATGACTCTGACTGACTAAGACTGTTCCAGCCAAGCTCCTCGTTCTGGGATTCAAACATCAGGTAGTCGCTGTAATCAGCGAAAGCCGCTGAAAGCTGAGTCCAGATAGCTGTGTATTTTTTCATGTTTTCAGTTTTGTCATCAGGGAAATTATTTAACCAGCCGTTGTCCCAGTGAAGATTGACAATTGCGTACATTCCGGTATCAAGAGTCCAGTCAACAATGGTCTTTACTCTGTCAAGGTAGGACTGCTTTATTGTGTAGTCATCACTCATCATGTTTGACCACGCAACAGGAATTCGCAGAACGCCGAACCCCTCGTCAGCATAGCCCTGAATGATATTCTGGGTAATGACCGGACTTCCCCATGCGGTTTCATAAGATTTAACTGTTTTGTTTATCCAGTCGCCGCAGGATTCAAAGGTGTTTCCCAGGTTGATACCCAGTCCCATATCCCGGACAAGCTGCATGGTTGAAATATTTCTCATTTCACCGGTTTCAGACTCAGCTGATGCCGGAAAAATCAGTGCTGAAACGCTGATTGTAGCAGCACATATCACAGATACGATTTTTTTAAAAAGCATTTTTTACTCCTTTTACTCTCCGGAAAAATTATCAAGGGTCAGTGCATTTTCCGCATTATACATCTTGATAAATTCCTCTTTTTTAGTGTATATTTCAGAAAGGTTTCCTTTGGTATCGGTAAGATAATCGCCGAACCAGAGTCCGAAAAATGACCACAGAGAATTATCCCTGCACATTTCATCTATGCTCGGAATGGAACTGCATTCGCTTATAGCCAGCAGCTTTCCGCCGTCTGTTATCTTTTTGAGCCACAGGTACTGCTCCGAACGGCTGCCGTATTCAATTTCAGGGGAGAGGTAAATGTCAATAGCGGCAATGTCATAGCGGTCGCTTTCAACAAGATATTCCTCACTCTGTCCGTTCCATACCCAGATAAGGTTATCAAGCTTGTGATACTCCGTCATTCTCTCGTACATAAGGTTGTAAAGCCATTTGTAAGGTGCTGCACCATCTGCGCCCCACCAGTACCAGCCGCCGCCAGCTTCATGAAGAGGACGCCACAGAACAGGAATATCCTCATCAGCCAGTACAAGCAGAGAATTTGAAACAGCGTCAATGTCTTTTATCAGTTCAAGGCATTCCAGTGTTATAATACCATTTTCGTAAAGTTCCTCAATTTCAGAAATGGACATCTTCGCAATATCCTGCTTTGTCATTGCCGATTTAAGACTGAAATCAGTATCCTTGCTGTAAACAGACGGATTTTCCTTGTCAGGGGCATTCCAGTACCACATAAATCCGACAATACCGCCCTTTTCAGCCCAGTCTATGGCAGCATCTATTTCGCTTTCAGAAGGTCTGTTACTGCTTGAATATCCACCGATATCCCCGAAACGTATAGCCGGATATTTACCAGTTATTTTGTGGATAAGCTCAAGTTCCTTGTTTTCGTCGCTTGACGCATACTGTCCGGTTATTATCTTTTTGCCAAAGCTTGCTTTCATAGCTTTCAGAAGAATTTCTGCTTCTGTTGAGGCATTTTCGTTTACAGCTGATTCAGAAAGTTCAAATTCCGTGTCATAAACAGTTTCATTATTTGTAACCTCGATATAATCGAAATCAAAGTTATCTTCACCGGACTTTATAGTGATTTTATTTTCACCCTGTTCCATGTAAATTCCGTAAAAAGTGATTTTTGTGAAATTGCTGTCGCCGTTTATGGTGAAATCCTGAAGTCTGTTGCCGTTTACCATGATGTAATTGGTTACATCTGTGTCTGCGGCAACGCAGATTGTGATGTCATAGTGCTGATTTGCGTCAAGTTCGACTGTAATGTCCATAAAGTCAGCAGAACCGCCGTAAAATCCGGTTACATATCCGGTACCGGAAAAACCTTTTCTTTCTTCGGCAGTGTAAAGACTTCCGCCGAGTTTGCAGTCCTCAGCCTCTATTATCATATTAGCCTCAGCATTGACTATTTCCGGAACTTCGGCTACATATTCAGTATATGACACCGTTTCTTCTTCAGTTTCATCTGTTTCTGTCCTGTATCCGGACTCATCACTCCGGCTGTACTCATCGGACACTGATGTTTCAGGCAGTACCTGTGAAATAGGTTCGCAAGCGGTCAGCAGTATAACTGCCGCAAGCATGACTGCCGTTTTAATTTTTTTCATGATGATACATTTAACTCCTTATGATATACGTTTTGTCCTTTTCGGTATCAAATGTAATAACATTTTCCGAAAGGCTGGAATTAAGGTTTTCTCCGTCACAGCTAATGCTTACAACTGTGTTTGCTCTCAGGCGGCAGGTCTGACCGCAGAGTGACTTTATTTCAGCGGAAACAAGTTTTCCCTCTGACCAGACTATGCTGACCTCAAAACCGCCCTTTGCTTTAAGTCCGCTTATCTCTCCGTCTGACCATTCAGCCGGAAGCGCAGGGAGAAGATTTATTTCACCGCTGTGACTTTGCAGCAGTGCCTCTGTAATACCCGATGCACCGCCGAAATTTCCGTCTATCTGGAAAGGCGGATGAGTATCGAAAAGGTTAGGATTTGTGGAGTATGCAAGGAGCTTTTGCAGGTTTTCGTAAACCATGTTGCTGTCAAAAAGTCTTGCCCACATATTTGTTATCCATGCACGGCTCCAGCCTGTGTGACCGCCGCCGTGAACAAGGCGGCGTATCAGTGTTGCCCTTGCTGCGTCAGCAAGACGGGGAGTTTTGTAAGGTGTGATAAGGTCGGCAGGGTGAAGTGCGAAAAGCTGGGAAATGTGCCTGTGACCAATCTCAACCTCGTCGTAGTCCACAGCCCATTCCTTTATCTGACCGTATTTTCCTATTTCCGGTTCAGGGAGTTTTTTCAGCATTTCTTCAAGCTTTTTCACAAAGGAATGGTCCTTGTCAAGTATCTTTGCGGCTTTGATAACGTCGTTGAAAAGAACGGTTATTATCTGACTGTCCATTGACGGTCCTGCACAAAGACAGCCTTTGACTCCGCTTTCTGTAAGGTAGGTGTTTTCCGGTGAAACGGAAGGACAGGTAACAAGCTGACCGTCTTTGTTTTCGATAAGATAATCTGTAAAGAAAAGAGCCGCTTCTTTCATGGTTTCGTATTCGGACTCCAAGAAATCTTTGTCGAGGGTATATTCATAATGCTCAAAAATGTGCAGACACAGCCATGCCGCACCCATAGGCCATATAGTAGCCGGCATCCATGTATCCTGCGGAGCGGTATCTCCCCACAGGTCGGTGTTGTGGTGACATACAAATCCCTTGCAGCCATACATTTCCTTTGCTGTTTCAGTGCCGGAAACACGGATTTTCTCAATAAGGTCGAAAAGCGGCAGGTGACATTCCGAAAGGTTTCCGCTTTCAGCCATCCAGTAATTCATTTCGGTGTTGATATTAATGGTGAATCTTCCGCCCCATGCCGGCCACATATCCTGATTCCATATACCCTGAAGATTAAGCGGCAGACATCCCGGACGGCTGCCGGATATCATAAGGTATCTTGCAAAGTTATAGTAAAGCACCATCAGACCGTTGTCGTGGATATGCCTGTCGCACTCCTTGTCGTCAAAATCATTTCCTCTCATTCGCAGGATTCTCTCGTCAGTAGGCAGGTCACAGCCGCCCTCGCTGTTGTCGCAGAGAGTGAATTTTACTCGTGAATAAAGCTCTCTGTAGTCACATTCATGGCGGTATCTTAGTTCGTCATAGGTGCATTCAGCGGCATAGTCAATGTCCATTATTGCCGCTTCTTCAAATGCTTCCCCAACATAATAGCTTGTTCTTGCGCTGACAAGAAGAGTCACTTCTGTGGCATTTTCCACTATGATACGGTTTCCCTCAGTGTAAATTTTTCCGTCCTCTGATATTGCTGAAAGTGCGGCGGCAAAGAAAATGCCGTCACTTCCGCCTGAACCTCCGGAATAGAGTATTACGTTTTCCTTAACGGGGCGGTTGTCGTCGTAGTAATCGTCACGCCCGTCAAGACCGGCTGACAGGTTTACCGTACCATTTTCAGCGGTAATGTGTACAGCAATAACGCTGTCCGGCTCGGAGGCAAAGACTTCACGCCTGAAAGCAGTCTCCCCGGCGGTGAATTCAGTAAATGCCACAGCCGATTCAAGGTTAAGTCCACGCTTATAGTTCTTAGCCTTTTGTCCGCCGATATCCATTGCTATGTCAAGGTTTCCAAGAGGCATATAATGGCGGCTGTTTGGATTGATTCCCTGCATTTTTCTGAAAGCAAGCTCTTCCGCCTCCGGAATTTTCTCCTCCATTATCAGCTTTCTGATTTCCTCAAGTCCTTCTTTAGCGTCGGGATTGTTTCTGTTTCGCTTGCCGCCTGACCATACGGAGTCCTCATTAAGCTGAATAAGCTCCTTATCCGGACGACCGTAGACCATAGCGCCAATTCTTCCGTTTCCCACAGGCAGAGCGCTGTTAAAATCCTCTGCCGGCTGATTGTACCATAAAACTGATTCGTTCATTCAGATACCTCCTGACATTTTCTCCTGTTGTTCTTCTTGTTATTCTTTACTATTCTATCACATTTCTGTATTCAATGCAATTAAATAACAGTTATTTTTATATGATTTGTTTATTTTGACTGATAATTCTTAAAATGACAAGCAATAATTTTAGGGGTTGCAAAAGAATTGGCATTGTGGTATAATTTAGGTAAAATCAGTAAGCTTATGCTTACTTAACATAATTTGCAGTATAAAGCTTATAATATACAAAAAAGCGAGGACATCTGAAATGGAAAAAACCTTTAAAATAACAGGCATGACCTGTTCTGCCTGTGCCGCGAGAATAGAACGTGCAATGAAAAAGCTTGACGGCGTAGACGAAGCGGCAGTCAATTTTGCGGCAGAAAAGCTTTATGTAACATATAATGAAGAGAATGTTTCTGAAGACAGTATTGTTTCAGCCATAAAAAAGGCAGGGTATGACATTGCCGCTCCGGACGCAAAGCCGGAAAAGACACCGGCACAGCTGCTTTTCAGACGGTTTGTGATATCACTTTGCTTCTGCGTACCGCTTCTTGTAATAAGCATGGGACACATGGTGGGACTTCCTCTTCCAAAAGTAATCGACCCCATGGAAAGTCCGCTGAACTTTGCACTGATACAGCTGATTCTTACAGTTCCTGTTATGCTTACGGGAATAAAATTCTATATAACCGGTATTAAAAATCTGGTGCATTTAAGTCCGAATATGGACAGTCTTATTGCTGTGGGAACCCTTTCGGCTGTAGGTTATGGACTGTATGCGATATACATGATAATTCAGGGGCATGATCATTACTCAATGCACCTTTATTTTGAATCAGCTGCGGTAATTCTGACGCTTATAACTCTTGGAAAGTACCTTGAAGCGGTGTCAAAGGGCAAGTCCTCACAGGCAATAAGGGAACTTATGGAACTTTCTCCGAAAATTGCGACAGTCAGACGTGGCTCAAAGGAATTGCAGGTCAAGTCGGAACTTGTGAGAATTGGTGATACGGTCATTGTAAAGCCGGGAGAGCGTTTTCCAGTTGACGGTACTGTTACTCTGGGCTCGACTTCTGTTGACGAGTCAATGCTGACAGGCGAGAGTATGCCTGTGGAGAAAAAAATCGGTGACAAGGTTATCGGTGCTTCAATAAACAAAAACGGCTATGTTGAGTACACTGCCGAAAAGGTGGGGGAGGAAACGGCTCTTGCACAGATTATAAAACTTGTGGAGGAGGCGCAGGGAAGAAAAGCGCCTATTGCAAGGCTTGCAGACGTTATTTCTGCATACTTTGTTCCGGCTGTCATAGCACTTGCGATAATAGCGGCAGTGGGCTGGAAGATTGCCGGAGAGTCAACAAGCTTCTGCATGACTATTTTTGTTTCAGTTCTTGTAATAGCGTGTCCGTGCGCACTGGGACTTGCAACCCCTACAGCTATAATGGTGGCAACCGGACGTGGCGCTAAGATGGGTATACTGATAAAAGGCGGCGAGGTACTGGAAACCGCACATAAGATACAGACTGCGGTATTTGACAAAACCGGAACGATAACCGAGGGAATGCCGTCTGTTACTGATATAACACCGGTGGGGGATTTAAGTGAAAGGGAACTTATTACCCTTTGCGCCGCCGCTGAAAAGCGTTCTGAACACCCTTTGGGTGAAAGCATTGTAAGAGAGGCTGAAAATCAGGAAATTGAACTTCCCGATACTGAAAGCTTTGAGTATATTTCGGGAATGGGCATTAAAGCAGTCATTTCCGGAAAGACCGTTCTGCTTGGAAACGGAAAGCTTATGTCTGAAAACGGCGTTGATACAGCTGAACTTGCAAAGCCTGCGGAGGAATATGCACAATCGGGCAAAACACCTGTACTGTGTGCCTGTGACGGTAAAGCAGCCGGAGTTATTGCAGTTGCAGATAAAATTAAAAGCGACAGCCGGAGTGCAGTAGCAAAACTTGAAAAAAGCGGAATTGAATGTGTTATGCTGACTGGTGACAGCAAAAAGACTGCCACCGCAATTGCAGGTCAGGCAGGAATAAAAAATGTTGTTGCCGAGGTACTGCCGGAGGACAAGGCTGAACAGATAAAGAATATACAGGGAAAGGGTAGGGTCACTGCTATGGTGGGTGACGGAATAAACGACGCTCCTGCCCTTGCACAGTCTGATGTGGGAATTGCCATTGGAACTGGTACGGACGTTGCAATAGAAAGCGCTGATATCGTGCTCATGAACGGAAGTCTGGAGGGAGTTGACACAGCTATACGGTTAAGCCGTGCGGCGATAAGGAATATCAGGCAGAATCTTTTCTGGGCGTTTGGATATAATGTGCTGGGAATACCCGTTGCCATGGGTCTGCTGCATATTTTCGGCGGACCTCTTCTCAATCCAATGATTGCAGCAGCGGCAATGAGTTTAAGTTCTGTTTCGGTGCTTTCAAATGCGTTAAGGCTCAGAAAGTTCAGATGAAAAAAGGCGGTGCTGTGCAGTACCGCCTTAAAGTTATCTTTCTTCAAACATCAGCTTTTCTCCGCTGATATCATATATGTCATCAAAAAATATTTTAGTCTTTACAATTACAAGAAATCTGAAAACAAAATCAATTTCGGAAACAATACCCTCTGTTGTTTTGTAAAATCCGTCGATATAATGCACAACCTTTATCATCATTCCTCTTTCCGTCTGTCCCAGCATACATGAAATTTTTTCAGCGACATCTTCGCTTGGCTCACGTTTGGGCACCTTTACAAGTTCCTGCTTTTCGACTATATCATAATACCCTTTCAGTGCGGCAAAGGGCATAAACTGCTTTGCTCTGTCAGCCATTGTGACCTCCTATAAGTTTGTTTCTCATCCGGGCAGTTGATGCCTTATCAAGACTGATACCCTTGATGAGAGCATTTTTTCCGTATCTGTTCTTGATTTCCGCTATGGTATTCTGAAGCCTGCGTTCTTTTTCTTCTGCTTTGAAGTCGGTAAAAAGGGTGACAGTGGAAAAGGATTCGTCAGCAAGGTTATTGAAACCTATGGATATTTTCCTTATGGGATAACCTTTTCTTACTCTGGAATGATAAAACTTTTCAAAGTATTTTACCAGCTTTTTATATGAATTAGTGTATTCTCCGGTTTTCATTGTGCCGCCGTCTGATTTTACCGCATTCTTTGAATAGCTTATATACAGGGAGATTGAATCAGTTACGAGATTTTTTTCAGTCAGCTCTATTGTAAGGTTATCCACCATTTCTTTTACTATCAGCCATGCTTCATCATAATCATAATCCCTGAAAAGAATCTGACTGTTTGAAATGGACTGGTTTTCAGAATGATAATTGTGAATATCGCTTATGGTACACGGTTCGATACCGTTTGCATGGTCTATCAGATATTGCGCATTTACTCCGAATTCACGATAAAGGATACGGCTGTCAAGACATGAAACGTCATATAAATCATGAACGCCGTACTTTTCAAGCCGCTTTGCAGTACCCCTGCCGATGTTCCATATATCGGTGATAGGCTGATGATGCCATATCGTTCTGTGAAACTCCTCATTGTCAAGATATCCTATGCTGTCGGGGGAGTGTTTGGCGGTTATATCAAGTGCCACCTTTGCAAGAAACAGATTTGTTCCTATTCCGGCGGCAGCAGAAATTCCGGTGTTCTTTCTGACTTCCTCCATCATGTATACCGCAAGCTGCCGGGCTGTCATTTTATACATGAGAAGATAAGAAGTCACATCAATGAAACATTCGTCAATAGAGTAAATGTGGATATCCTCACGGCTTACAAATTTAAGGTATATACCGTATATTTCCGCAGAAATTTCCATGTATCTTTTCATATGCGGAAGTGCGGTTATATATTTAATGTTTGGTGGAATCTCAAAAAGCCTGCACCTGTTTTTCACGCCAAGCTTTTTCATTGCCGGAGTAACTGCAAGGCATATTGAACCATTTCCCCTTGATGCGTCGGCAACAACAAGATTTGTTTTAAAAGGGTCAAGCCCTCTTTCAGCACATTCTGCTGACGCATAAAAGCTTTTTAAATCAATGCATATATATGTTCTTTCATTCATACACTAAATCACCCAGAACTTTTGTTCTTTTTTAATATTATAACGCTTTTTTAAAGGCCTGTCAATAAAAAAAACGAAAATATGTTCTTTTATTTTATGGGGTTGAAACTGGAAAATTACGGTTTCTTGATTTTTAATTTCAATAATGCTATAATAAAATGTATATTAAATTTATAAAATTCCGGAGGTAATAAAAATGAATCCTATGGCTTTAATTCACCTTAAATCAAAATTAGAAAAATTCAGAACCAATCACCCGAAAGCACCTATGTTTTTCAAGGCAATATCCGGCGAAGTCGGTCTTGACAGCATAATCGAGGTCAAGCTGACAACAGCAGAGGGAAAAACTATGGTGACAAATTTCAAAGTAACTCAGGACGATATGGACCTGTTTTCTGAAATAAAATCACAGATAGCAAAATGAGGAACATAAATGTCTAAAAAAGAGATAATAAAAAGATATGTTTTGTTTATAATAAGCCTGTTTTTTGCGGCTTTAGGCGTTGCCATAACAAAAAGGGGAGAATTGGGAGTGTCGCCCATATCCTCTGTGGCAAATGTACTCAGCTGTAAATTTTCAGCTTTGTCAATGGGAACGTGGCTTATTATATGGAACTGCGTTCTCATTGTCGGACAGGTTATAATACTCCGCAAAAAATTTCAGCTGATTCAGCTTTTGCAGGTACCCCTTTCGTTTCTGTTCGGCTATTTTACCGATTTCGGAATGTGGTGCGTGTCCTTTATACCGGTTAATGCCTATCCGGTAAGGCTTTTAATGGTCGTTGCAGGGGTGGCAGTTCTTGCTTTTGGAATATCCCTTGCGGTTATCGCAAATGTTATCATGAATTCCGGAGAGGCGTTTGTAAAAGCGGTTTCGGACACGATACATAAAAATTTCGGAAACGTTAAAATAGTTTTCGACATAAGCTGTGTTACCCTTTCAGTTATCCTTTCACTTATTCTTTTTGACTTTTCCCTTGTTGGAACAAGAGAGGGAACGATTATTTCCGCACTGCTGACCGGTACTTTCGTGAAATTCTTTACCCACAGACTCAGTGACCCGCTGAACCGTATTATTTCCGAAAAGTGAAATTTCTGTGTTTTTGTTGACATTATCTTATTGTTCTGTTAAAATAAATGTATTAAGGCAATACCGCACAATTATGCGGTATTGCTTAAAGTATAAAAAAGGATGATGATTTTGTTCGGTTATATAAGACCTTTCAAACCGTATATGCGTTTCAGCGAGTTTCAGGTTTATAACGGCTTTTACTGCGGACTCTGCAAAAATCTCGGCAAAAATTACGGTCAGCTTTACAGAATGATGCTAAGCTATGATTTTGCCTTTTTAGGGATACTCTGCTGTGCCTTTAACGATAAACCCCTGCACTTTGAACCACAGCACTGCATTATTCATCCTTTCAGCAAAAAGCTCTGTCTGAAAGACCTTGAAGTACTTGATTTTACTGCTGCCGCCGCTGTTATATCGGTGTATCAGAAGCTGTGCGACAGCATTTCCGATACCGGACTGATAAAATCAATCCCTTACAGATTTTTAAGACTGCTGGCGAAAAGTGGATATAAAAGGGCAGTGAAAAAGTACCCCGATACCGCCGCTAAGATACAGCTCGAAATGAACAGGCAGTTAAAGCTTGAAAATGACAACTGCACATCTCTTGACTGCGCTTGTGAGCCGACTGCTCAGATAATGTCTGCCCTTGCCGGTGAAATTCCGGAGGACGTGGAGCAGTCGGAGGTGTTCAGCGGATTTGGCTATCATCTGGGAAGATTTGTATATCTTGCCGACGCATACGACGACGCCGAAAAAGATTTGAAAAAGAATAATTACAACGTCCTGTTAAACTACAGCAAGGATATCAATGCCGCAAAAAAACTGGCTGATGATAATATCAACATGAGCCTTTGCATGATTGCGGAGTATTACAGCAAAATGAAAATCAAGCGTTTCAAGGATATTATCGACAATGTGATTTTCCTTGGACTCAAAAGTTTTTCAATGCCCAAAAAGCAGAAAGAACAAAAAGAGATAGTTCTCTGATAAGGAGGAAATATGCTGAACCCATTTGAATATTTCGGGATTTCGCCCAACGCCTCCCGAGCCGAGCTTGACAATGCTTACCGACAGATGAGAGAAAAAAATAAATGCGATAAAAATGCCGACAGTCTGACCCGTGATATATCTGAAAATAAGTTAAGGGAGATAGACGAGGTATACCGTCAGGCGCTTGGCTGTATCAGCCGCGGCGGAAGAACGGTACGGCCACCGCAAAAGCCTGTTCCTGCGCCGCCTGTGAAAAATCCTGTTTCTGAAAATCAGAATACATATAATCAGAATAACAGCGCAAATAATGACCAGACTAATAAATATGCTGCTTTTGAGAAAGATTACAACAAAATCAATAATCTGATAAACTGCAAAAACTTACAGGCAGCGGAAAATATTCTTTTTGAATATAATCTTGTGGGGTATGCAAAATGGCATTATATTTTTGCAAGACTCAGATTTACTCAGGGCTGGATGAATGATGCGCTGGATAACTACAAAAAGGCTTATGAGCTTGACCCTTACAATCAGCTATACAGACAGTCCTATGAAAATATCTGCAATATGCGTGACGGAAAAATCAAAAAGCACAGCAACAAAGCCGCAGTGGGAATAGCCATTGGAATAGGTTCAGTTTACTGTTGCTGCAACGCTTTTCCGTATCTTGCAGAAACCCAGTCATGCGAGGAATGTTTAAATGAAACGGGCATAACATCAGTCTGCCTTGAACCGTGCGCAGATGGAATCAGCGCTTATTGTAATTCATTGTGTGTTGAGTGCTGCGGAGGTTGTCCGGGCTGAGAAATTATAGTAAACGAAAAATTTATTTTTAGTTTACTATCAGCCGATACGCACGAAGCGAACGAAGTAAGCGTATGTGCGAGGCAATTAAAATAAATATAGTGAATGTAAAAAATTGCGTTCACTATATAATTTAAAGGAGTAAAAAATGACAGATCCATATCAGATTTTAGGTATTTCCCCAAGCGCTTCAGATGAAGAAGTAAAAGCGGCTTACAGAAGGCTTTCACAGCAGTATCACCCGGATTTGCAGTCGGGAAACAGCGTTATGGAGGATATTGCAAATCAGAAAATGTCCGATATAAATGCCGCTTATGATGAAATAATGAACATGAGAAGAAGCAGCGGTGCTTCGGCAAATCCTTATATTGAAATAAGACGCATGATTGAAAGCGGAAATTACACAAATGCTGACGACGCTCTTGAGGGAAACCGTCAGGACACCAGCGCTGAGTGGAATTTCCTTAAAGGTACTGTCTGCATGTCAAGAGGCTGGCTGAACGATGCCTACACCTACTACGAAAAGGCTACAAGGCTTGAACCGTCAAATAGGGAATATCAGGCGGCTTTTAATCAGATGCAGAACAAGCGTACAGGTCAGATGGACGGAAATCCGCACATCACCGGAAACGACATATTTGATATTGCAAACTGTCTTTCTAATGCCTGTCAGTGCCTGATATGTGCCGATTGTCTTTGCGACTGCATAAAATCATGAATAATGTAAGTTACAAAGTCGCACTGGGCGGAATTATTTCATCACTGTGTATGCTGTCAATGTTTGCGGTAGTAGTAATGCCGTTTCTGTATCTGACAATGCCTATGATTGCCGGTGCGCTTATTACAATAATAGCGGTTGAAGTAAACAAGTCATGGGCGTTTCTTACTTATGCGGCTGTGGGACTGCTTTCAATATTTGTCATACCAAACAAAGAGGCGTCGCTGATTTTCATTCTGCTTTTCGGTTACTACCCAATCATTAAAGAAATGATTGAAAAGCTGAAATCACGGCTTCTGAGGACGGCAATCAAGTTTGTGATATTCAATATTGTTGCGGTTGCCGACTATTACGCTACGCTTTATATTCTCGGAATATCGGATATGACAGAGGATTTTGCCATGTTCGGCAAGCTGGGAATATACATATTCTGGGCATTGTGCAATGTGATATTTTTTGTCTATGACTATGCGTTAAAGGGTTGTGTTGAAGTATATATAAAAATTTTAAAGCCGAAAATTTTCGGTAAGCATACAAAAAAGAAAGGCGGTTCGTAATGAGCCGCCTTTTTGTGTTTTTGATTAAGCCTGTTTTTCACTTTTCCTGTTATTATAGATAAACATAAGTACAGCCGCCGCTATGATTACTGCGTATCCGATAAAACTGTACACATCTGAAACCTGTCCGAAAACAAAGTATCCGATAACTGCCGCAAATATAATTTGTGAATAATCGTAAACGGAGATTTCCTTTGCCGGAGCATGGCAGTATGCGGCGGTGATGGAAAACTGTCCGCCTGCTGCGGCAAGTCCTGCACAGATAAGAAATACGACTTGCTTAAGCTCCATTGCATGGAAGTTGAATATCAGATAGGGGAGTGTTACAACGCATGAAAAGGCTGAAAAGAAGAATACTATAAACGGTCCTTTTTCGCCTCTGCTGCCAAGATGTCTTACAGCTGTATAAGCTGCCCCTGCGCCCATTCCGCCGATAAAGCCAACCAGTCCGGGCAGAAACTCCATGCTTGTAAGACTGGGCTTTATTATGAACATACTTCCGGCAAATGCAGCTGTGACAAGTGCTGCCTGAAAGAAAGTGATTTTTTCTCTGAGGAATATCAGTGAAAAGATTATTGCAAAAAACGGGGACATTTTGTTGAGCATTGATGCGTCAGACAGAACAAGATGGTCTATGGCATAAAAATTGCAGAGTATGCCGAGAGTTCCGGCTATAGAGCGTATCAGATGAAATTTAAGATTACCTTTTTGCCAGTGCATGGGAATGTGATTCTTTTTCAGTATAATAAACGCAAAAATCATTGCAACAAAGTTTCTGAAAAAGCTTTTCTGAATTGTCGGCAAATCTCCGGAGAGCCTTACGAAAGTGTTCATAAGCGCAAAGCAGAAAGCGGAGATGATAATGTAAATTACACCGAGATATTTCTTTTTCATTTTCACCATTCCTTATCAAAAATATCAGCGGTAAAGATATTAACCGCTGATGTTATTTTATCTTACAATATAAGAATCATACTTCATATTTTTGAGTGATTCAATTGCCGCATTTTTATCCGAAGAAGATAAATTTTTACCTGTGATTTCTGGTATAAAAGAGGTCTTGTAAATATATGTCTCTGCAATATCGCAGACTTTTTCGACTTTTTCAGCTGCGCTCATGCCTGAAAAATCAACTGTTTCACTTCCGCATTTTACCTTTCCGCTGAAATCATCAAGATTTATTTCAAGTACTGTCTTATCAGTTTCAAGCATGATAGGCTGAAAGACTTCACAAGTACCCTCAAACATTTCCTTTGCGGAAATTTCTATCCACATTTCGCTGTTTTTTGACTGCGCAGCCGCCGCCGTTTTGTTGACAACATTAATTAAATCAAGGTATCTGTTTTCGTTTGTAACCGATTCACCGATAGCGTCAAGACCAATCCGGCTGAACTGCGGATATTCAGCGTCTGTTGCTATGATATACTCAAAGCCGGCAGAGGCAATTTCTGTTGTTAGGGAAGAAAGGTATGTACCGGTTGAGGACGCAGACGGCGAAAGCCATGCCTTACCGCCTTTCTTTTCGTTATCGTCATACCAGAGTTTTCCCGTATCCTTATACACGAATCCGGAAGACTTGTCCGCCTTGGGATAAAGATTGTCGTTTAATGTGTTAAGTGAAGCCGCAGGCTTGAAGCCACGTTCTTTTACGGCTTTTATAATGTCACCGATTTCAATTTCAGAATTTACATCTGCCATAGCAGCGCCGTCGTTGACGGACTTGTAATTCAGCTTGCCGCCGCTGATTTTAAGCGGTATAACAGCTGTGTTGTAGGCATCGCCAATTCTGTCAAGCATTCTTTCAAGTGTTTCAAGGTCTTTTATTTCTGTTTCCGAAAGCCAGTATGCCCTGATTGAATTCGTATCAGAAAGATCATCAGAGGGGGCTGAAAATTCGTCTAAATCAAGCAGATATGAGGAATCATTTTTAGCCTCTCCGACTTTTCCGAAAGGTTTTGCAACACTGTATCCTATCAGTGCAAAAAAGGAAACCAGAATAACTGAAAACAGAACAGTTGAAAGTGTTCTGAAAATATGAAAATCTCTTTTTCTTTTATATACGTTTTGTTTTTTTCTCATTTTTCGCTCCAGAATATAAAGCCGCATTAAGCAGCTGAAAGTTCATACACCAATTTATTTTTTTCTGTATATAATATTAGTAATTCTCTCTTTTACTATAAAGGAATTTTTCATTAAAAATGTGAAACTATAAGACAAAGGGGGAAACTGATTTAATGAAAATTGAAAAGCTGAGTGAATACTCGGTAAAAATAACCCTGACCGGAAAAGATCTTTCAGATTACGGTATAAGGTATGACAGCTGGGACAGTCAGAGTGCTGCCGGATTTCTTCTTTCAGTATCAGAGAAAATAAAGGAAAAGACCGGCAAGGACATAACAAGCGAAAAGCTTTATGTGGAAATATTTTCACGCATAAACAGCTGTCTTATTTTTGTTTCGTTTCCGTCGAAAAGTACCCGTAAAATCCGGAAAGAGTTAATAGTCTGCACATTTCCGGATTTTGAATCTCTCAAAAGCTTTTGTAGAAAAATACATGATGAATTTCCGGAAATGATATATTCAGACAGTCTGTATTACAGCTCCTGCACCCTCCGGCTTATACTTGAAATATCATCAGAGTGCAGATGTTTTGCCGAGAATTTTGCAGGGGCGGGGACTGTTTCAGAATATGATGCTGTTGCACAGGCGTCAACCCGTGAATACTATGTCTGTGCCGAGCCGTTTAATGCGGTTGAAAAGATTGCAAAACTTTAAGGCAACACCGCACAATTAGCAGCTACCGCTTTTGCCGCACATCTGCTTGCAGATTTTCCGTCATATCACATAAAAATCTCTTGACATACGCCAGTATGCCTGCGAGCTTTTTATGCAATCTAACGAAAAATCTGACTGCGCATCTGTACGACAATAATTATGCGGTATTGCCTTAAAAGCGGATTTTTTCAACTGCGTCTTTCATAGATTCAGCTTTGAAAAGATAATTTCCGGCAACAAGAATGTCAGCTCCTGCGTCAGCAGCCTCGGCGGCGGTTTTGTCGTTGATACCGCCGTCAACCTGTATTGTGACATCAAGCTTGTTTTCGGAAATATATTTTTTTGCCTGACGGATTTTGTCAGTCATTTCCGTTATATATGACTGTCCGCCGAAGCCGGGTTCAACAGTCATAATAAGCAGCATATCAATTTTGTCGAGATATGGCAGCGCTTTCTCAAAAGGCGTACCCGGTTTGATTGAAAGTCCGGCTTTGACGCCGCTGTTTTTTATGGCATTTATTACTTTT
>JALEVO010000139.1 GCA_022788225.1 Oscillospiraceae bacterium
TGTCAGAGCGGCAGAATGGCTTGAAATCAAGGGCTTTCAGAGATTAGGAACTCTCCGGCAACTCATTCTTTACGCCCGATTGTTGCCGACATCATGACAACAGCGCAGATGATTTTGACAACAGCAACGGAGAAAATGACACGTCTATTTCAATTTTCAGGCGGAGGTTTTCAGCCTCGCCCATAATGGCAATAGTTTCGCCGCTGAAATCATATTCAAAACTCTCATTTTTTCCGTTGGCTGAAACACTGGTACGGTTGTAGAAACGAAAACTGTCCATTGCTTTTTTTATCCAGCCGTCAGTATATCTGATGTTTCCGGAAAGACAGTCCTCACGGGCAGAACAATACGGAATACCTTCAATCGGACTGACTGTAAGATTCCTGAACCTGTTTCTGTAATGAGCACTGTAAAGAGATATTCTTCCTGAATAAATCATTGGTGAGGAAGTTATATACTCACACAGAATTTGTCTGTTTATGCTGCATCTGATTCTTTTATGCTTCGCAGAGATTTTGACAATGTTCCACTCATTGGCTGAAATAATGCTTTCCTTTCCGTCAGCTACTATTTCATCGAAATATCTAAGCTGCCATTTTCCGTCCGGGAAAATTCTTAGCTGATATCCACATTCAGAACTGTAATCGCAAGTTACAGCAGCATTATATCTCAGACCTATACCAATGTAATTATCTGCATTGTCACTGTCAAAATGCACCTCTGCTTTGACGCTGTAATTACTCCAGCAGTCATCACCAAGATTTGTTGCAGGGACCGGAGTGCCCCTGAAACGCCAGTCAGACGGAATGATATCCTTTGTTATTATCTGTTCCAGAACATTTTTGTTTTCAAATTTCCTTATTTCAAAAGCACCGCCCTGGTCAGTAGTATACAGTGGCGCACTGCCTCTTTCTCTGACGAATTCGTCACTGTAATCAAAACTATCAGAATAAGGCAGTTTAAGGTGTTTGTAAGGGAATCCGGATTTATTCACTGAATCTGTCCCATTAACATTTGTAACGCTTAATGTAGTACAGGTAAGGATAGAATGGGGCTTGACGTTAAGTCTGTAGAAACTGCCGTTTTTATTTTTTGCCGGAATGATTTTGTCAATGACCCTGAACCACTCTGAATCAAATCTGCCTCCATCCTCCGGACCTCTGGTTTCAATGCAGTAGACCTCGGAATCAGCCTTTTGCACATTCCTTATACATACGTTATACTGCCTTTCATTGTCTGAATCATTGGTAAGTATAAGAGTGTAGTCACCGCTTTCGGACATAAGTGCCATGTGATTTTCAGTCGTTTCAGTAATGTAATGATTTTCCTTTCCGTCACCAAAGCAGGCACTTTTTATATACTTCCAGCCTTTTTTCACAAAATATGTTATATGGGCTGCTCCCCACAATCCGGAATCGGTTTCATAATATCCGGACCACGGCTGTTCTGCCGTAATCAGTTGCTTGGGAGCATAGTTTGAACCGGTATAATATGCGGCAACAGCCGGCTGATACTCATACATAACCATTGAGCCATGACAATAGCTATTTATTATACGATTAGTCACGTCAATGACTGAATTAATTCCGGAAATACCGGAGCCGTCAGCATTTACCGAGTACTTCGGTACATTGCATGGAGCAATCCCCTCGCTGTACCATATCTCTTTGCCGTACTTTTCATTGAGCAGACGGGTATTTTCATCACCGTAGGTAGTATAGTGCAGACCGATAACATCAACGGCATTTCTAAGCCTTTCATTATCTGCCATCTGCTCTGCTATATTTCTTGACCCGACTTCGTCCGACGCAACTATTTTAATTTTGTCATAGTCGTATCTGCGGTTTTTTTCAACTTTAAGACGTTCGGAAAAATAAATTATCCAGTCTGCATCAGCTTTTCCGGTTTCATTGGCGTCGGCACTGATAAAGTCAAATTTAAGTCCATATGTGTCAAAGGCTGCATCAACAGTCTCCTTGTACCACTTATATCTTGCATCAAAGCCGTCCTGACGGCTTTTCTCAAACGCCTTTGCTACCCACGCCGGCTCTCCCCATCTAAGTAAATCGACTGTTATTTCAGGATTGATTTTTTTAGCATCAGCAGCAAACATAAAGCCTGCTCCTCTGGTAACGTCTGCTTTTTCGTCCTCATACCTCTTGACGCAGGCTTCCGTACCTGAAGATGAATTTATATCAGCACCAAATTCTATTTTAATGTGCGTAAGACCTGCTCCGTAATCCGGTTTAAACAAAAGCTCCATTATCTCCTGATACGACTCCGGATTTTTTGTTTTATAGTCCATAAGAAGTCTTGATGAGTTGTTGCCTGTAACAGCGCCCAGTCCTCTGAATGAGTTTGCCGGATTAAGGTCGGCAGTACTGCCGTCAATGATAAGTTCCTTAACTAAGCTGTTCATAAAAATCCTTTCTGTTATGCTTTTACGGTTGGGCAATCAGGAACTTGATTTTCTTTCCCTCTTCCGTAAACATCTGTTCATGTTCTGTTACAAAATTTTCTTCAAATCCGCTTTCGTGCAGGTCATAGGTCTTATATTTTATTTTATAGCCTGCCTCTTCAAAATATTCAAAGGATTCGTTAAAAAGATCTTCGTCATCAGTTTTGAACCTGAGTTCACCATTTAAAAAATCCTTATATTTCATAAGCTGTCTGTAATGGGTAAGACGTCTTTTCTTATGCTTTGATTTAGGCCACGGATTACAGAAATTTATATATATTCTTTCAATATTATCTTCTCTGCTGAATACATTGTCTATCTGTTCTATATTTTTTATAAATATTCTTACATTGTCAAGCGGCAGATTCTTTTTCTCATATTCCGCCTCAATTTTTCTCTTTGCCAGTACCAGCATTTCGTTTTTTATATCAACTGCAATAAAGTTTTTATCCTGATTTACGGACGCAGCCTGTGAAATAAAACCACCTTTGCCGCAGCCCAGTTCAAGATAAATCGGCTTTCCGTTGTTAAATTCATTCTGCCATTTTCCTTTAAGGTCTTCCGGTGTGTTTATACAGAAATTGCAGGCTTCAAGCTCCGGCTTTGCCCACGGTTTACATCTTATTCTCATTTTCTATACCTCATTTAATTTATTTTTACTTCATTATAACATATTTTCACAAAAATATCATCTCTTTTTTCAAAAAATTCGAAAATTATTATTGACAGATTTTTCAGAAATGTTATAATAAAAACTGTACGAAAACACGAAAGGAAATTAATTAAATGAAAATATATAATATCGTACCGAATTATAAGAAAGCAGGCGTCTCTTCTGAAGGGCTAAATGCGCAGCTAATTGATTATACTCTTAATGTTTCACAGGAAATCGGACTTCGCAGCCGTCCGGCAGTTATCATCTGTCCCGGCGGCGGCTATGAATTTCTCTCTGACCGTGAGGGACAGGCTGTTGCAATGCGTTTTTCCTCCCACGGTATTAACGCATTTGTTCTCAAATACAGCATCTGCACTCCTTTCCCGGCAGCACTGCTGGAAATCGCAGAGGCAGTTAAGTTTGTAAGGGAAAATGCGGAAAAATTCGACATAAACCCTGACAAGATATTCGTCTGCGGTTTTTCAGCCGGCGGACATCTTGCAGCAAGCCTTGGCACTCTCTGGAGCAGTGATTATCTTAAAAATATACTGGGCGACACTGAAATTTACAAGCCGAACGGCATGATTCTCTCCTATCCGGTTATTACAAGCGGAAGGTTCTGCCATCAGGGTTCTATTGACAACATTATCGGTAAAGAACCGTCCGAGGAAATGCTGGAACTTGTTTCTCTTGAAAAACAGGTCACAAAAGATACCCCTAAGACATTTATCTGGCACTGTGCTGATGACGGCTGTGTTCCACCGGAAAACACCATTGACTTTATAAAGGCTCTTAGTGCAAATCAAATTCCTTTTGAATGCCACATTTTCCCTTACGGTGGTCACGGACTTGCAATGTCTGATGATTCAACTGCCAGCTATGACGGTCATATCAATCCTGTATGTGCACAGTGGTTCAGGCTTGCGGTGGATTGGGTATGGAGGGAAATTTAATTATTTTAAGTTTTCTGCATACTATTGCAAAGAAAATAAAATTATGCTATAATGTTTTTTATATAATAATTTCACAGGAGAGTTGAGTTATGTTTAAGATTATTCACAAACGTGTACTTAATCCGGCTGTAGTGCTTATGGATATTGAAGCACCATTTATTGCAAAAAAAGCAAAAGCCGGACAATTCATAATTTTCAGAATTGACGAAAAGGGTGAAAGAGTTCCTCTTACTATTGCCGGCTACGACAGAGAAAAGGGTACTGTCACAATCATTTTCCAGATTGTCGGCGCTACAACAGAGCAGCTTGCAACATTAAACGAAGGCGACGCACTTCTTGATGTTGCTGGTCCATTGGGTATTCCTACTCACATTGACGAAAACGCAAAGAAAGTCTGCGTAATCGGCGGCGGTGTTGGCTGTGCCATTGCGTACCCGCAGGCAAAGGAGCTTTTTGAAAGAGGACTTGAGGTTGACGTTATAACAGGCTTCAGAAGCAAGGATATCGTTATTCTTGAGGACGAGTTTAAAAAGACTTCAAGCAATCTCATTGTCTGCACAGATGACGGCAGCTATGGCAAAAAGGGCTTTGTTACAGATGCCCTCAAAGAACTCATCGACGCCGGAAACAAATATGACGCAGTTATCGCAATCGGACCTGTTCCTATGATGAAGTTTGTCTGCGCTGTTACAAAGCCTTACGGCATAAAAACTATCGTTTCACTTAACCCTATCATGATTGACGGTACAGGAATGTGCGGCGGCTG
>JALEVO010000011.1 GCA_022788225.1 Oscillospiraceae bacterium
AAATAATGTATCAATTGAATCGGTAATTGCTAATATTGATACATATATCACCAGTAGAGTAAAATATAATTTACAATATGTTGAATTGGCTGAAAAATTTGGAAAAAAGATAATTTCAGGTTTTGATGTTCCGATTTTTGAATAAAAAAATAAACAGGAGGAAAAACAATGATAAAATTAACATTAAAAGACGGAAGTATCCGTGAAATCGAGTCAGCAGCGTCTGCGGCTGAAATCATCAAGGGGATAGGAGCCGGACTTTACAAGGCTGCCTGCTGCGTAAAAATCAACGGTGAAGTAAAAGACCTGAGAACTGTAATTGACAGCGACTGCGAGTTTGAGGTAATGACTTTCGACTCAATCGAGGGTAAAAAAACATTCTGGCACACAGCCTCACACATTCTTGCACAGGCTGTAAAAAGACTTTATCCAAATGCAAAGCTTGCAATCGGTCCTGCAATAGACAATGGTTTCTACTATGACTTCGACCTCGAAAAGCCGTTTACAGCTGAAGAGCTTACAAAAATCGAGGCTGAAATGAAGAAAATCGTCAAGGAGGGTATTCCTCTTGAAAGCTATACAATGTCACCGGCTGACGCAATAAAGTCGCTGGAAGAACAGGGCGAGATTTATAAGGTTGAACTTTGTCAGGAACACGCTGACAAGGGCGAGCCTATCTCATTCTACAAGCAGGGCGAGTTCTCCGACCTCTGCGCTGGTCCGCACCTTATGACAACTGCTCCGGTTAAGGCGTTCAAACTGCTGTCATGTACAGGCGCATACTGGAGAGGTTCAGAAAAGAACAAGATGCTCTCCCGTGTTTATGCAACTGCCTTTCCAAAGGCTTCACAGCTTGAAGAACACCTCAAAGCCCTTGAGGACGCTAAAATGCGTGACCACAACAAGCTGGGACGTGACCTTGAACTTTTTACAACAGTTGACTATATCGGTCAGGGACTTCCGATTCTTCTGCCAAAGGGTGCAAAAATTATCCAGACTCTCCAGCGCTGGGTTGAGGACGTTGAGGAAAAGCACGGCTATCTTCTCACAAAAACACCGTTTATGGCTAAGCGTGAGCTTTATAAAATTTCCGGTCACTGGGATCACTACCTTGACGGTATGTTCGTTCTCGGCGACCCCAATGACGAAACAAAGGAATGCTTTGCGCTCCGTCCGATGACTTGTCCATTCCAGTATCAGGTATTTCTGAACAGACAGCGTTCCTACCGTGACCTTCCAATGAGATTAGGGGAAACATCAACACTTTTCAGAAACGAGGACAGCGGCGAAATGCATGGTCTTATCCGTGTACGTCAGTTCACAATTTCTGAGGGACACCTTGTTCTCCGTCCGGAGCAGCTGGAGGAAGAGTTCAAGGACTGTCTGGAGCTTGCCAAGTACTTCTTAGGCACTGTAGGACTGCTTGACGAGTGTACATTCCGTTTCTCACAGTGGGATCCTGCAAATCCTAAGAACAAGTATGAGGGTACAGCAGAGCAGTGGAATCACGCACAGTCTGTTATGGCTAAGATTCTTGATGACCTCGGAGTTGATTATGAAATCGGTATTGACGAGGCTGCATTCTACGGTCCGAAGCTTGATATCCAGTATAAGAACGTTTACGGCAAGGAAGATACTATCGTAACGATTCAGATAGATATGCTGCTTGCTGAAAAGTTTGGTATGGAGTATGTTGACGTTGACGGTACAAAGAAGCGTCCTTACATTATCCACAGAACATCTCTCGGATGCTATGAGAGAACACTTGCGCTCCTTATCGAAAAGTATGCCGGCGCATTCCCGCTGTGGCTTGCACCTGAACAGGTCAGAATTATCCCTGTTGCCGACAGACACCTTGACTACTGCAATGAGATAAAGACTATGCTTGAAGGCGCAGGAATGCGTGTTACAATTGACGACAGAGCAGAAAAGGTAGGCTATAAGATTCGTTCCGCAACAATGGATAAGCTTCCGGTTATGCTTACAATCGGTGACAAGGAAGTTGAGGAAAAGACTGTTTCTGTACGTTCAAGACGTGAGGGCGATTTAGGCTCAATGACTCCTTCACAGCTTCTTGAAAAGCTTGTTAAGGACATTGCTGATAAGGTGAGATAAATGTATCTTGGGAAAACAAAAATTGCATTAAAAAAGTTAATATCAGTTTTGCTTATTATATTCAGCGGATTTTTAGTTTTTATAGGAGTATGCGGGGTATTTATGGCGTCATCCAAGCTGATTAACGGAATTGAAAAAGAAAAATACAGTGAATATATGGCTATATATATCGTTTTGATAATTGGCTTTGGTATACTTTTATGTATTTCCATAAACATGTTAAGGCTTGCCGGAAAGGCAAACAAGTTCAACAGCATTTTTGAAAATGACTCGGATGGTAAGTTGTCTGTTGAAAAGACAGCACTACTTTTTGGAATGCCGGTTTTTAAATTTGTAAAGTTGTTTGATAAGCTTGTCAAAAAGGGCTATCTTGTAAATTGTTCACTTAATAATTCGGGTGAGCAGCTTTTGATAGTACTGAATAACGGCGGCAGAAGTACACAACAGAAGTTTGACATTATAAACTGTCCTAACTGTGGTGCTCCAAATGAAGTAAAGCTTGGATTTGTGGAAAAATGTTCTTACTGTGGAAATAAGCTGGTTGGTAATAATACTGCTGACAAAAAGTAAAATATAAGCACCGCCTTTGATTATGAGTCAGGGGCGGTGCTGTTTTAAAGGTGAACAGATATGAAAAAATGGTATGATGAAGAATATGAATTTGAGATTGAGGTTACAGGTTTTCTCCGTGGCGACCATACAGAGCATTACTGCCGTAATGGTGAAGAAATAGGGGACAAGTATCACTGTACATACGGCTGTCCGGTAAACGACGACGGATATGGCATATGCAGTAAAACAATGATGATGCTTTATCCGCTTATGGAAGCTGTCAGAAGCGGCGGAGATTTAGAAAACCTTGGCGGTGACGGGAAGTACAGCAAGAACATTGTCTGTCCGGACGGCTGTGTAATGTTTCGTCTGACTGCAACTCCTCTTGGAAATGAAAATTTTCACAAGGGCGGTTACTGGAAATAATCATAAAAATAACCTGAGAAGAATTTATTCTTCTCAGGTTATTTTTCATTAAGGGAAAACTTTTATCTGTTTTTGAATTTAAGTACCATGTCCTGAAGTGTTCTTGACTGACTGCTAAGTTCCTCGCTTGATGCTGCGCTTTCTTCAGCAGTTGACGCAGTAGAGCGTACAATTTCATCAATTGACGAAATCTTTTCAGAAACCGCCTTAACATCATTTGCCTGAGTTTCAGATGCTCTGGAAATTTTCAGTACCAGATCATTTACATTTTCAACGCCCTTTGAAACTGAATTAAGAGCGGACTCGGTTTCCTGTGCAAGATGTGAGCCTTTTTCAACAGCCACGCCTGTGCTTGTAATAAGCGCATTGGTGTTCTTTACAGCCTCTGCGGATTTGGAGGCAAGATTTCTTACCTCTCCTGCAACAACAGCAAAGCCCTTTCCGGCAGCGCCTGCACGGGCAGCCTCAACAGCGGCATTAAGTGCAAGAATATTTGTCTGGAAGGCAATATCATCGATGGTCTTAACGATTTTGACGATTTCCTCTGCCTTTTCGCTTATATCGTCCATGGACTCCATAAGCTCTTTCATGCGCTTGTTGCATTCAACAACATTTTCTGACGTAATGACTGACTGATTCTGTGCTGATTCTGCTGATGCGGCATTTTCATCAATCTGTCCAACAAGCTTTTCAATAAGTGATGTCAGTTCTTCTATGGTTCTTGACTGCTCATTTACACCGGCAGCAAGGAAGTTGGAAGATTCAGCAACAGTAGATGAACCAGCTGAAACTTGTGACGACGCTAAATCAATACCGCCGATAATATCACTAAGCTTGTCAGATATATTTATAATTGACTCCCTGATTTTTGCAAAATCACCAACATATTCTCCGTTAAACGCAATGTCAAAGCTGCCATGGGAAAGCTTTTCCAGATTGTCGTTGATATCAGTAATGTAGCCTGTCCACACTTTATTTGTTTCGGAAATGCTTGTGCATAGTTCACTGATGCTGTCGTTGGCGAAGTAGGTAGGTGTGTAGTTGAGCTGACCATTTTTCATATTTTCGGCAGCAGTTTTAAGTTCATCAATAGGCTTGATAACGGATTTTACAAGGATAGTGATTACAACAGCAGATAAAATAATAGCCAGAATGAAGATTATGGACATAGATTTAAGCATGGGGACTATCTGGTTTATATACTCAATAGTATTTACAGCATAGAGATAATACCAGCCTGTGGAAGAAATTTTTTGAAGAACAAAATATTTTTCCTTGCCGTCGTAATCTTTGGTTTTAACTACAGAGTAATCATCAGATTCAAGCTGTGAAATTATTCCGGAATATTCCGGAACATCTTTAAGACAGGTTATCTGTTCTGTTCCGTCCTCACCGACAGAAAGTTTGAATTTTTCATTTTTATGTACAATGACATTGAAATTGCTGTCAGCGAGAATAGGATATGCATTTTCAAAAATGTTTACACTTTCAGTGAGTTCAGCAAGATAGTCTGCGTATATATCTGCTCCCAGTACAAAATCAAGGTCACCATTTTCAGTATAATACGCCTTAGAAATAGTCATGCAGAGTTTTCCGGTATTGTGGTCGATGTAGGGGGAAGTACAGGTGAATTCTCCCTGTGCGGCAATAGTAGCCTTATACCAGTCACGGGCAGTAACGTCAAAATCATCCGGCAGAACAAAACCGCTGGCAAAAAGAGTAGTCCTGTCCGGTATTACAACATAATAGTCAATGACGTATTCTGTAAGCTTTTCAGCGAAGAAATTCTCAATTTCTTCGTCAGAAAGATTGTTAAGTGCATCATTGTACTGAATTGAGTCACCGAAATATGCAAGAGTATTTTCCTGTTGTGTAACCCATAAATCAAATTCCTGCGATTTTGAAGAAAGTGTCGCACTGATTTCTTTGTTGATACGTTTGTCAATCGTTGATTTAATTACAAAGTAAGAGCTTAATTCAATGATCATAATAGTGACTGTGATAAGTAAAATCATGCAGAATACAAGCTTTTTCTGAAACGGCTGTTTCTTTTTAAGAGCCATATTTTCCTCCTCGTATATACAATGTCACTCTAAAAGTGATTGAAAAGAATAAAAAATACATATTAGTGAAACATTGTTTTAATTATTATGTTAATATTATACAACATTTTTTTATATTTTTCAACATTTTTCGACTATTTTAATTAATTAAACAAAAAATTGTGCAAATAAACGACTTTTTATATAAACAATAAAATCACTTTACTTTCCTGACGAAATATGTTATAATAGATTTAACTATAGAGAATATTTGACTAAGTCTGCATAAAATGCTGCAAAACTATATTGAGTATATATGCAGAACAATAAAAATCTGGAGGATTTAAACATGAAACACAATGACTTTGAGTTTGACAGCTATTTCAAAAATTATCCGGACTGCAACGGATATTTTGGGAAATACGGCGGTTCGTATATTCCTGATGAACTTCAGAAAGCTATGGACGAAATAACAGAGGCGTATTATACAATCTGTAAGTCCAGCAAATTTATAGGTGAACTGCGCAGAATCCGCAGAGAGTTTCAGGGCAGACCAACTCCTGTTTCACATCTTGAAAGACTTTCCAACAGTCTTGGAAATGTTCAGCTTTATGTAAAAAGAGAGGACCTGAACCATACAGGTGCTCACAAGCTCAACCACTGCATGGGTGAAGCACTTCTTGCAAAATATATGGGCAAGAAAAAAGTTATTGCTGAAACCGGTGCGGGACAGCATGGTGTAGCCCTTGCAACAGCAGCTGCTTACTTTGGTCTGGAATGTGATATTTACATGGGAGCAGTTGACATTAAGAAGCAGGCTCCGAATGTGGCAAGAATGAAGATACTCGGCGCTAATGTTGTTGAGGTTACGGACGGACTTGCAACACTGAAAGAGGCAGTTGACGCAGCCTTTGCAGCATACAGCAGGGAATATAAAGACTGCATTTACTGTATAGGTTCAGTTGTGGGACCGCATCCGTTCCCTATGATGGTTCGTGATTTCCAGAGCGTTGTGGGAATTGAGGCAAGAGAGCAGTTTATGGAAATGACCGGCGAACTGCCAGACGCAGTTGTTGCCTGTGTTGGCGGCGGGTCTAATGCCATGGGTATGTTTTCCGGATTTCTCAATGACCCTGTTGCAATTTATGGTGTTGAACCGCTTGGAAGAGGTCCTGCAATGGGTGACCACGCTGCAAGCCTTAAATACGGCACAGAGGGTGTAATGCACGGATTTAACAGTATTATGCTCAAAGACGAAAACGGCGAGCCGGCACCTGTTTACTCAGTTGCAAGCGGTCTTGATTATCCGTCATCAGGTCCGGAACACGCTTTTCTTCGTGACATTGGCAGAGTAACATATGACGTAGTCAGTGACGAAGAAACAATTGATGCTTTCTTTACACTTTCCAGAATGGAGGGTATCATTCCAGCAATTGAAAGTTCTCACGCTGTGGCTTATGCAATGAAGCTTGCGAAACAGATGGAAAGAGGCTCAATTCTGATAAACCTCTCCGGCAGAGGAGATAAGGATATGGATTATGTAATTGAAAAGTATGGTATCCGCTGATTTATATATTTTGAATATACAAAAAGTAAGGCAGACACATTGTAAAGTGTCTGCCTTATTTATTTATTCCAGATTTAATTTAAGTTTTAGATAATGCTAAGGAGTATTCCGGCAGCAACAGCTGAACCGATAACACCGGCAACGTTAGGTCCCATAGCATTCATAAGCAGGAAGTTTGTAGGGTCTGTCTGCGCACCGACTTTCTGTGAAACTCTGGCTGCCATAGGAACAGCAGAAACTCCGGCAGAACCGATAAGCGGATTAACCTTACCGCCTGTAGCCTTACACATAAGCTTGCCGAAGAGTACACCGCAGGCAGTACCAACAGCAAATGCGATAACGCCGAGGATAATAACCTTTGCAAATTCAAGATTAAGGATCTTGTCAGCCTGTGTTGTAGCACCAACAGAAACGCCGAGGAAAATTGTGATAATATTCATAAGAGCGTTCTGAGCTGTATCAACAAGACGTGCACAAACGCCGCTTTCCTTGATGATGTTACCCAGCATCAGCATACCTACCAGCGGAGCAGCTGAAGGAACAAGCAGTGCTACGATAAGTGTAACAGCAACAGGGAAGATAATTTTTTCTGTCTTTGAAACTGTTCGCAGCTGAGGCATTTTGATGGAACGCTCTTTCTTTGTTGTGAGCAGTTTCATAATAGGCGGCTGAATTACAGGTACAAGCGCCATGTATGTATAAGCGGCAAGGGCTATTGTACCGGTACTGATCTTGTATCCTCCGCCCGAGAGAAGACGGCTTGAAACGTAAATAGCAGTCGGACCGTCCGCACCGCCGATGATAGCGATAGAACCGCATTCAGCAGCAGAGAAGCCCAGAAGTGCAGCACCGATAAAGGTAAGGAATATACCGGCCTGTGCAGCAGCACCAAGAAGGAAGCTCTTCGGATTGGCAATCAGCGGACCGAAGTCTGTCATTGTACCAATTCCAAGGAAGATAATAGGTGGATAAATCTGCAGCTTAACGCCTAAATATAGTATATCCAATAGTCCACCCTCATGCAGGACCTGTCCGAAATCAATGTCAGCGGCGTTCGCCCAGAGTTCCGGGTGATACATACCAACTTCCGGAAGGTTTGTAAGGAACATACCGAATGAGATCGGCAGAAGCAGAAGCGGTTCAAATTGCTTAACGATTGCAAGATACATAAAGACAAAGGAAATCAGGATCATAACAGCGTCTTTCCAGCCCATGTTAGCGATACCGCTTGACATGGCGAGGTCTTTTATTGTATCAGCAAAGATACTGAAAACTTCACTCATGAAAAAAATAGTCCTTTCTTAAATTTACTTTGCCTTTCAGAACGGTGTTGTATCATTCTGAATACCAGCCATTGACCATGCAGATCTTGATGGCTTGTTTTTAACTGCCTTAACTGATTTAAGCTTATAGGTTTTTCCTTCGGATTCACCCAAAGCAGCAACAGCGGCGGCAATAACAGCAATAACTTCATCCTGATTATCATCTGTCACAGGCTTTGCAGCAGCAACAGGAGCCGCAGGCTTTGGTGTTGGTGCGGCAGCCGGTTTTGGCTGAGCCGGTTTGGAATTTTTTCTTGTGAAAATCTTACCAAATGCCCAAACGAATAAGATAAGGATGATAAGGCCGAGGAAAACAACAGTCAGACCGGTTATAACAACAGCGGTTACATAGCTGAGGGTCATTTCTTCAGCCGCAGGAATTAATGTTTTGCTGAATAAGTTCATTAAATCCATATTCACAGCACTCTCCTACATTAAATTTTTATAATATACATTCTATATTATACACTAATATTTTCATTTTTGCAAGAAGAATTTCCAAATTAAATCAAAAAACTGTAAGACGTTAAAAACTATTCAGGTTTAATGGTTATCAAAGCAACTTCCGGACGGTTACACAGCCGCACAGGCAGTGATTTTTCATTTATGTAGTTTCCGAGTCCGGCAGTTATAAATATGTGACCGCCTTTGTATTCAAACAATCCCTTGTCGTATATTTCAGATTCATCTGAACGAAGTCCGGGGAAAAATTTGTCATTGCAGTAAGCCGGACCAATAAACGGCAGCTGCATGATACCTCCGTGAGTATCTCCGCAGAGGGTAAGGTCTGCGCCGAATTTTTCATAATCGCTGTACATCGGAATATGTGCCAGCAGAATGTTGAACTCTTTTCTGTCAATGTCAAATTCATTTCTGAGGTCAAAAGACGGTGAAAAATAAGCATTGCTTATGCCATAGAGATTTATGGCAGTTTTTCCTACCGTTATAGTTTTTTTCTCATTGTTTAATACTTCAATGCCTTTTTCTTCCATTTTGGATACATAGCTGTTGGTACGGTCATCATGCTCGCCGAGAACAAAGTAAAGCCTGTAGCCCTCTTTGATTATGTCAGTCATAAGGGACAGAGATTTTTCCTTTTCGCTTTCTGTGGCGTTATTGGAGTGCATATCTCCCAGTACGCATACAATATCCGGATTCGTTTCGTTTATTTTCTTTATTACATAGTCATTTTTTAAAGAAAACTTTTTTTCACTTGCATGGTAATCACTGATAACAGAAATTTTTATTTCATTGTTTACCTTTGAAGAGGTAATATTTTCCTTTGTTGTTTTAATAGTGCAGTTGTTAAACCACCACACAACAATAAGAATAAGCAAAAGCTTTGCCATGCGTGAAAAGCAGGAGGACCTGCTTTTTCGCTTTTTGGGTGTTTCTTCTTCAACAGACTGTTCCTGCTGTGGTATTTGCTGTGTTTCCTGCATTTACTGCTCCTTTATAAGGTGTACGTCAAGCTGTCTGAACGGAATTGTTATGTTGTTGTCAATGAATGCCTGATTTACAAGCTCTGTAAAATCAAACTTCACTGTCCAGTAATTTGGGGTTTCCGTCCAGACTCTTACGGTTATCTGAAGGCTGTCCTCTGCCTGCTTTCCAAGACGTGCAAAGGGTACCGGGTCTTTAAGGATAAGGGGGTATTCATCAGCATATTTTAAGATAATCTCCTTTGCTTTTTCAATATCATCAGAGTAGCTTATCCCGAATTCAAGGTCAACTCGTCTTGTAGATTGCTCGCTGTAATTGACAATCATGGAATCGGATATCTTTCCGTTTGGTATGTATATGGTTTTATTGTCATCGGTTAGTATTTTTGTATAAAGTATGCCGATGCTCTGAACTTTACCGGAAGCAGAGTTTGTTTCAACAAAATCTCCGGATTTAAAAGGTTTGCTGAAAAGAATTATAAATCCTCCGGCAAGATTTGCAAGGCTGTTCTGGAGTGCAAGACCGATTGCAAGTCCGGCGGCACTTATTACAGCAATGATTGAAGTCATAGGGATGTTGAGAATTGAAAGTGTAATAATGAAATCAATCGTGTATAAAAGTACCTTTAAAAGTGAACGCAGAAACCCTACAGCGGTATTGTCAACGTTTGTACGGTTAAGGCACCGTGTAAAAATTCTTAAAATAAGCTTGGAAATAGCTAATCCTATAAAAAAGATTATTACTGCAAATATTATTGATGGCATGGATTTTTTTAACAGACTGGTAAAAGATGAGAGCAAAGCTTCAAGTCTGCTCTGCTCATCAGCAGTTGAACTGACTGCATTCGCAATTATTCCCTCAACAGCGTTGGTTATTTCAGTGGTAGTTTCATCTGATGCGACTGCTGAAACAGCTGATGAAATAGTGGTTGTTATCATTTTTATCCTCCCTTTGAATTAAGTTGTTATAATCTATTATAATGAATATATGAAAAAAGTCAATCTTAAAATAAAGGCAGATAAAAAGGTATTTCGGTGAAAGGTGAGAAATCTGTCGAAATATGTGAAAAAAATACTTGAAAAATCACACATTATGATGTATATTAGATATGTAACCCATTATATATGGGAAAATATTCCATTTAATTGATTGTGTGTAATAATATGAATAAAAAAGTAATTATATATTTTATTGTATCAATATTTGCTGCTTCCGGCATATCAGCATTTTTTATATCAAGGGAATTACATGAAAACGAAACAGTTATAACCGGAGAATATGACATCTGGGAAAACGAAAGCAGCGGTGAATATATTTCATTAAGTGAATATACCGAAACAATGGATACTGTACCGCAGCAGGAAAGTATTACGGAAACATATGCTCCTACAGCTGTCACCTCTTTGCCCACGGCTGTATTCAGTACTGAAAATACCGAAACAACACAGTTTCTCTGGCTGAATATCAACACTGCGTCTTATGAGGAGCTTATGCTGCTTGATGGGATAGGGGAGGTGCTTGCCGGAAATATAATTGGCTACAGGAACTATTGCGGCGGGTTCAGAAATATTGAAGAAATTATTAATGTAACCGGAATTGGTGAAAAGACATTTTCAGCAATAAGAGATCATATATATGTAGAAAATCCGGTTTATCCGGCTGACCCGACCGAGGAACAGAGTCAGATAATTTATGAAGAAAGTATGTATGAGGAAAGTACATATAGTGAGAATCCGGTACAGACCCAGCCGGCTGAACCCAAAGCCCCGCATACAGAAATTCAGCCGACGGAGCATGAAACAGTTCCGCCGGGCACTAAGTTTGAACTGAACAAGGTAACACAGGAAGAACTGGAAATGATACCGGGAATAAACAGAGAAATGGCAGAAAATATCATCAGTTTAAGGACAAGCATACAATATTTCAGCCATCCCTATGAACTTTTGTATGCAGACGGAATGACAGAAGAATTTTTGTGCAAAGTCATAGATTATTTTTATGTGGAAAATTGAAAAATAATTAATAAGCATTATATTTGTGAAAAACATTGATAAGATGACAGGAAAGGAACTGAACTGATGTTGAAAACAGACAAAAATTTACCTGAATTTTATATAAAAAGCCAATTTTTCTTTTTTACCGTTTTGTAATAATATGAAATTTAAACTGAAAAAGACGTAATTTTAGCCAAATTATGTGTGCGTTTTTTGTTTAATCTGCTAAAAAAGTATTAAGGATTGGTATTAAGCATTGACTTTTTCCTGTGATTATTGTATATTAATATCACGAAACAATTTGAATATTTTTCTGATTTTTTGGTCAGTCAGCTGAATTAGTGATAATGTATGAAGGGTGCGATGGTGTGCATGGTATCAATTAAAACTATCGCAGAGGAGTGCGGTGTGTCTATTGCAACTGTAAGCAAGGCACTTAATAACCACAGTGATGTAAGCAGTGCAACAAAACAACTTGTATGTGATACTGCAAAAAAGCTTGGTTATTTCCCTAATGCACAGGCAAGAGCACTCAAAACCAACAAAACATACAATATCGGTGTTCTGCTTCAGGACAAGGCTCACAGTGGTCTGACACACAGTTATTTTTCAGCAGTCCTTGACAGTTTCAGGGTTGAAGTTGAAAAAAACGGATATGACATAACTTTTATATGCGGAAAAATCGGCGGAAATGAAATGTCATTTTATGAACACTGTATGTACAGGTCTGTTGACGGTGTTATAGCTGCGTGTGTTGATTTCTATGACAGTGATATAGCTGAACTGATGAAAAGCGATATACCGCTTGTTACTATAGATTATCAGTCAGAGGGAGTATGCTCTGTTTCATCTGATAATGTTATAGGAATAAGAAAAATAGTCGAATATGCCGGTGAATGCGGACATCAGAAAATTGCTTATATTTATGGTGAGAGTTCGCAGGTTACTACAATGCGTCTTAATTCATATCTTGATACAATGAAAAGGCTCGGAATTCAGGTCCAGCCTGATTATCTGCGTCAGGGCAAATATCATGATGTGGAAAGTGTATATAAGATTACAAAAGAGATGCTGAAACTTTATGACAGACCAACTTTTATTATCCTGCCGGATGATTTTGCGGCAATTGGCGCTCTGAATGCTGCAAGGGAAGCTGGTATACGGATTCCGGAAGATTTATCTATTGCCGGATATGACGGTATTAAAATGACTCAGCTTATGAATCCTGCACTTACGACATTCGAACAGGATACACATAAAATAGGAAAAACAGCAGCAGAGATTCTTCTTAAAATAATCAGAAAAGAAGAAATTTCTGAAATTGAAAAAAGCGCTGTGATCAGCGGGAATTTTATTAAGGGAGCTACCGTTAAGAACATTTAACGGATCCAATATATTTATACGCTTATTATATTTTATCAGTTTAAAATATAATATAATCATTAAGGAGGAAAACTACCAATGAACAAACTTAAAAGAACATTAGCACTGGTTGCAACTCTTGCAATCTCTGCAACAGCATTTGTAGGATGCGGTGATGATACTACATCATCTTCATCTTCATCTTCATCACAGGCAGACAGCTCAAGCTCAGAGCCAGCTGAAAGCTCAGACGCTGACGCTTCAAGCTCAGATTCTGAGGGCGGCGATGAAGCTGCTGCTATCAACCTTCCTTCAGGCGGCGACAAGATGACAATCCTCGCTTGGAACGCAAACGACGTTGACCCAATGCTCAAGATGTGGCTGCCAGACGCTGGCTACACAGAAGACCAGATCAACTTCGTAAACTTCAACGTAGGCGGCGGTGAAGCTGCTGCTCAGTATGACCAGTACTTCCTCGGCGGCGAAGACGTAGACGTATTCATGGTTGAAGCTGACTGGGCTCTCAAGTACATCAACGACGAATCAGCTACAGCTCCACTTAGCGACCTCGGTTTCACAGAAGCTGACTTCGCTGGTCAGTATCCATACACAATGGAAATTGGTAAGGATTCTAACGGCGTAATCAAGGGCGTTTCATGGCAGGCTGCTCCTGGTGCATGGTGCTACAGATCAGACCTCGCTGATACATACCTCGGCGTTAAGTCTCCAGCTGATATGCAGGCTAAGGTAGCTGACTGGGATAAGTTCCAGGCAACAGCTAAGGAAGTTTCTGAAGCTTCAGGCGGTAAGACAGCCCTGACAACAACTCTCGGTGGTATCTGGCAGGCATTTGCTGCTAACAGATCTACTCCATGGGTTCAGGACGGCGCTCTTGCAGTTGACGATTTCTGCAACACATTCATTGATCTCGCTAAGAACATGAGAGACAACAAGTATGTTACAGACCTCAACCAGTGGACAGATGACTGGTATGCAGCTGGTCAGACTGACAACACAATGGGTTACTTCGTTTCAACATGGGGCTTCGGTGACTCAATTCTTCTTACAGCTGCTGGCGGTGAAGGCGGTGCTACATTCGGCAAGTGGGCTGTTACAGAAGGTCCTACACCTTACTTCTGGGGCGGTACATGGATGTGCGTATCACCTAAGACAGATAACGCAGACATGGTTGCTAACTTCATCAAGTACTTCACAGTTGACGAAGCTTCAATGGAAAAATACGCTCTCGGTAAGGACGGCGGCGAATACGTTAACAATATGAACGTAATGCAGAAGATCGTTGACGAGGGTTCAAACTCCAATGCTAACCTCGGCGGTCAGGATCAGTTCGCAGTTGTTCACGAGAATGCTAAGGCTATCGACCTTAAGGGACTTATTACACCTTACGATGCTTCTATCAAGACTGCATTCCTCGATGCTGTAAATGCTTACTGTGCAGGTGAAACAGCTGACGCTGCTGCTTGTATCGAAGACTTCAAGGACAGAGTTGCTGAAAGCGTAACAGATATTACAGTTGAATAATTATTTGTAATACTTATATTTATTATGTTTACGGGATGGGTAAGTCTCATTTTCGAGATGAGTAAAGCTCATCCCGTAACACATATTATTAATCTGATTTCTTAGAGAGAGGTGTACTATATGGCATCTGCTGCACAAAGAAATATCCGTTCTATAAGTTATGCAAAATACGGCTATTTCTTTATTTTGCCATTTTTTCTGGTTTATTGCTTTTTTCAGATTTGGCCTCTGATTAATACTTTTATTCTTAGTTTTTACGGAAATGGTCAAAAGGTTGAAGACTTTATCGGTCTTGACAACTTCAGAGCCTTGCTTTTCGGTACAAGCACAACAGGCATGGGCCGTACAGCAAAGGCTATTCACGAAACGTTTTTACAGAGTCTCGGAAATACATTCATTGTATGGATAGGAAACTTTGTTCCTCAGATTTGTCTTTCACTTGCACTTGCCGTATGGTTTACTGATTCAAAGCTGAAGATAAGAGGTAAGGGATTCTTCAAGATTGTAATGTATATGCCTAATATCATTACTGCTGCATCTGTTGCTGCTCTTTATCTTTCACTTTTTGCAGAATCTGAATACGGAAGTGTTAACAATCTTCTTCTGACATCTGGAATTATTGATGAACCAATTAAGTTCGTAACTGGCTGCTGGCAGTCACGTGGAATGATCATGTTCATTCAGTGCTGGATGTGGTTTGGTAATACCATGATTATGCTTATGTCTGGTATTATGGGTCTTAACCCATCACTGTTTGAGGCTGCAAATATTGACGGTGCGTCAAGCGGACAGATATTCAGAAAGATTACCCTTCCGCTTCTTAGACCAATCATGCTGTATACTCTTGTTACATCTATGATTGGTGGTCTTCAGATGTACGATATTCCTTATCTTTACAAAAAGGGTACACAGAGAAACGAATACACAAGAACTGTTGCCGTATTCATTTATGAGCACTTCCGTGAGAAGATGCCAAATCCGAACTACGGTTTCTCGGCAGCTGCTTCTGTAATTCTGTTCTTTATTACCATTATTCTGGGTTCGTTTGCTTTTGCAATGAATCGTGATAAGGATGAAGCAATGAAGAAAAAAGAGAGAAAGGCTTATGCAAAGGCATTAAAAGCTAAACAAAAGGGATTGGGAGGTATGGAGATATGAGTTCTGCTAATGGAGCAAAGGATAATTATACTGCAAAGCTCCGTATCAAATCAATTGTTTTGTTTGTTGTAATGATACTTCTTACAATCATATGTCTTCTTCCTATATACATATTGATTATTAATGCAACAAGAGCTTCTGCTGATGTTACAAGTGGTGTATCTTTGATTCCTGGCAACTATCTTGCTAAAAACTTTGATACACTGTTCAATCATCCTATGTTTGTTAACTTCAAACCTTTAATAGGATTCAGAAACAGTGCTATTATTGCAGGATGTGCAACTGTTTTAAGCGTGTTCTTCTCAGCTTTGACTGCTTATGGTCTTGTAGTTTATGACTTCAAGCTCAGAGGTGCGGCTTATACATTCATTCTTGCTGTTATGATGGTTCCTATGCAGGTTACTTCTGTTGGTTTCTTACAGTTCATGCTGAAACTCGATCTGGGTGACTCTTACATTCCTCTGATCGTACCAACGATTGCTGCTCCTGCTATAGTGTTCTTCATGCGACAGTATTTGAAATCATCGTTCCCGCTTGATATTGTCGAAGCGGCACGAATTGACGGTTGCGGAGAGTTCAGAACATTCCTGACAATAGCAATTCCAATGATGAAACCAGCTATTGCTGTACAGGCAATATTTGCTTTCGTTGCTAACTGGAACAACTTCTACCAGCCATCAATGATCCTCGTTTCAAGAAAACAGAATCAGCTGACTATCCCAATGATGGTTAGTATGATTACTTCAAACGATAAGGTTAATGACTATGGTGCCAAGTATGCTGCTATCGGACTTTCAATTGTTCCAATTGTTGTTGTTTACCTTGTTCTTTCCAAGTTTATCGTTGAAGGCGTTGCTCTTGGCGGTGTAAAGGAATAATATTTACATTTCTTATAAAAATAACAGCAAGTGTCACGCTTGCTGTTATTTTTATATTTAGGAAAGGAGAGTAAAATGATAAGAAAATTTCTTGAGTCGGATAAATCCGATTTTTTAAGTATGTGTATGGATTTTTACAGTGGTGAGGGCGTTGATCATACAATTCCAGTTTCCTATGTAGAGAAAACATTTGAAAAAATTATATATGATGGCTCACCATTTTGTGATGCATATATGTGTGAACGTAACGGACAATCAGCCGGATATATTTTGCTTGCATTCACATACTCCAATGAGGCCGGGGGAGATGTTGTCTGGATTGAGGAACTATACACTCTTCCCGAGGCAAGAGGAACAGGTGTTGCGTCTGAACTGATTGATTATGTGTTGGATAAATACAGTAATGCAGCAAGATTCAGGCTTGAAGTAACTGATGAAAACGAAGGCGCAGTCAGATTGTATAGGAAAAAAGGTTTTGTACCACTTAAATATAATCAGATGGAGATATTAAAAAATAAACAGAGTATGCTGTAATTGCATACTCTGTTTATATTTATGCATTAAAAGTCAGTGTAATCGTTGTACCCTCTCCAAGGACACTGTCCACATCAATCTTTGCATTATGAAGTATTGCGCCATGCTTAACGATTGACAATCCCAGACCTGTACCGCCGGTTTCTTTTGAATGACTTTTATCAACACAGTAAAATCTTTCAAAAACACGCTCTGTATCTTCCGGTGGAATACCAATGCCAGTGTCAGAAACGATAAGCTTTGCATTATCAATATTTTTCATAACTGTAACATCAACACGTCCATTTTTCTTGTTGTATTTTATTGCATTGTCACATAGATTAAAAATCATCTCGTAAAGCAGATGCGGGACTGCTTTAACTTCTGTGTCCTCACCGCTGATTTTTATTTCAACATTTTTGTCAGCTGCCTTTTGAGACAGCGAATTTATAACTTCTTCTGCCATAAGATAAAGATCGACATTTTCCATTTCCATTACATCAGAATTTTCGTCAAGCTTTGAAAGATTAATAATATCATCTATGAGATTTATCAGTCTTTTACCCTCGTTATAAATTTTCTCGGCGAACATCTGATAATCCTTAGGGTCTGCCCAACCCGATTTCATGATTTCTGCATAGCCGGAAATTGTTGTCAGAGGGGTTTTCAGTTCGTGTGAAACATTGGCTGAAAACTCACGTCTGAGTGCCTCTCTTGAACTCTTTTCTGTTGTATCAATAAGCAGAATCACCGCTCCGGTTACTTTCTTGTTGTCAAAAACAGGGCTTGAAATCATCAGATAGTTTTTTGCGTCAATCTGCATATTTGTTTCATTGGCATTTCCTTTAAGTGTCGATTCTACAGCGGTGATAAATGTTTTTGAATGATTAAATTCAAGTATGCTTTTGCCGCTGTAATCAAAATTTTCGTTACCAAGTATCCGCAATGCACTCCTGTTACAAGTCAGAATATTGTGCATATTCATAATAATCAGACCTTCGCTCATATTCTGAGTTACAGTTTCAAATTCGTTTTGTTTCGCCTGCAGCATATCAATATAATCATGAATATCACGATTCTGCTTTTCAATTCGTGAAAGAAGAGGGGAAAGCTCGTCATAGGGGACGTTTGATTGTGGTGCGTCAAGGTTTATTTCATTTATGGGTTTTACTATTTTCTTTGTCTGATAATTTGACAAAAAAATAACTATAATCAATATAAAACAGGTTACAAGGATAAGATAGGGAAGACTGCTGAAAATGTCACTGAAA
>JALEVO010000044.1 GCA_022788225.1 Oscillospiraceae bacterium
CCGGAAAACAAGGGCAAGAATATTGTTGTAATTCTTCCTGATACCGGTGAAAGATACCTTTCTACTGCTTTATTTGAAGATTGATTCCTAAAATAAAAGCCAGTCTGCGTAATGAAATGCAGACTGGCTTTTTATATATCAGATATTCTCGCTCTTAGCTACCTTTAAGGATTTATGATATTTTTTCACCGTATTTCCTGATAAGTTTATCCATAAATCTTGACACCTTACTGCCTCCGGTAAGTGGATTGTATCCGGAATCGACAATATAATATTCTGTAAATACTTTATCATCTTCGCCGTTGGGATGTATGCTTAAATATTCGCCTTTAATTGAAATAGTATCGTATAGCAGGAACATCATATACAGATGTCCCGGACAATTTCTTTCATAGTCTTTTTCTATTTCAATTATTTCCAGCGAATTGAGATAATCCTGAAGTTCTTCAACAGCGTCCTTATTGTTTATAGTTACCGTCTTCCCGGAATACCATTTATCAACATTTATGTTAATGGTCAGAACACCATCTAATTCCAGATGCTCCTTCTCGCCAGAGGGTATTGTTACATATTTGAATATATGGTATATTAAAATTAGTATAACAATAATTACAAAGGCTATTATTAATTTCTTGTGCCTTTTTAGCATTATTTACCCTCACTTAAACTTTTAAATAGTTAATGGGAGTAATATTTACCATGTACGGGAATTCATCTGTCTGAACTGCGCAACTGTAGGAACATGAGAATTAAGACCACCGTCGACATTAACGACCTGACCTGTTACATAGCAGCTTTCGTCAGATGCAAGGTAAACGCACATATGACCGATATCCTCCGGACAGCCATAACGGTTTACCATGATGTTGCTTGTGAATATGTCCTTTACTGCCTGCGGTACATGAGCCTCGTTCTGCGGTGTAACAATAAGGCCCGGCCTTACACAGTTACAGCGGACATTCTGCTTGCCGTACTGTAATGCTGTTGACTGAGTAAGCAGGTCAACTCCGGCTTTGGCGCAGGCATAAGCTGTTGAGCTGATGTCGCCGCTGCACGATGCCATAGAACCGATATTGATGATAGAACCGCCGTTTTCGTTCTGAGTCATGTAAGGAAGTACGCACTTTGTAGCATAGAAAGTACCTCTTAAATCGCTCTGGAAAATGCTGTCCCACATCTCAAGTGTCAGTTCGTCCACACGACCGTCTTTTAAAGCAACGTTTGCGGCATTGTTTACTAAAATGTCAATTTTGCCGTATTTTTCAGCTGTATCTGCAAAAAGCTTTTCAATGCTTTCTGTGACAGTAATATCCATAAAATGGTAAGAAGCCTCGCCGCCGTCTTTTTTGATTTCGTCAACGACAGCCTGTCCTTTTTCCTCACGGCGTCCGCATATCACAACTTTTGCGCCTTCAGCAGCAAATAATTTTGCAATACCAATACCAATTCCGCTGGTTGAACCTGTAACGATTGCAACCTTTCCGCTTAATCTGTTCATAAAAACCTCCTGAGATATCAGGCAGCTATAGTTCTGCCTTTTTAAAATTGTTCTGTCATAATTATAAAACTTTCGCACCAATATGTCAAGCTGTTTTCCACATATTTCTATTAATTTAGCAATTTTAAATAAATCGCGAACTTAAAAAAATTTAAAAAAGATATTGTAATCTCTCTGCAATTGTGATAAAATAAAAGTAACCGCAGTTGACGGAATATTGTGAAAGGAGAAACAATATGTTCGGACACCTTATTCTCTGGGGAATCGTTTTTGCAGTGATGGTTATTGCTGAACTTGCCTCAATGCAGCTTGTATCCATCTGGTTTGCAGCAGGTGCGCTTGCTTCATTTATTACGGCGCTCTGCGGCTTAGGAATGGGTATGCAGATGTTTGTTTTTGTTGTGGTTTCAGTTATTTTGCTTACGGCAACAAGACCTCTGCTGAAAAAATTCAGAGTCGGGAAAACCCAGCCTACTAACATTGACCTGGATATCGGAAAAACTGCTGTTGTTATTGAAACTGTCAATAATGCAGGCGATACCGGGCGTGCAAGACTCAATGGCGTTGACTGGAAAGCAGTATCTTCAGACGGATCGGTTATTCCGGAGGGAAGTATCGTTAAAATTGATGATATTAAGGGTACAAGGCTTTTTGTAACACTTGAAAAAGAAACCATAAACAATTAACAGGAGGATTATTATGCTATATGTTATTTTTGCTATTGTAATATTCATTATTCTTGTGCTTATCACAAGAATCAAAATTGTTCCGCAGGCTCAGGTGTATATTGTTGAACGACTTGGCACGTTTTATGCTGAATGGTCAACAGGCCCGCATTTTCTTGTTCCTTTCCTTGACAGAATTGCAAAGAAAGTATCAATAAAGGATCAGATTGTTGACTTCAAACCGCAGCAGGTTATCACAAAGGATAACGTTTCAATGCAGATAGACACTGTTGTGTTCTTTCAGGTGACCGACGCAAAGCAGTATGCTTACGGCGTTGAGCGTCCTATTTCAGCAATTGAAAACCTTACTGCAACAACACTCCGTAACATCATCGGTGACATGGTTCTTGACGAAACTCTTACATCAAGAGACAGAATCAACAAGCAGATAACTGCTATCCTTGATGAGGCTACAGACCGCTGGGGTATCAAGGTAAGCCGTGTTGAGCTGAAAAATATTATTCCGCCGAAAGAAATTCAGGATTCCATGGAAAAGCAGATGAAGGCAGAGCGTGAAAGCCGTGAAAAGATACTGCTTGCAGAGGGTGAAAAGAAGTCTAAAATTCTTGTGGCACAGGGTGAAAAGGAATCACAGATTCTTCGTGCAGAGGCTGCAAAGGAAACTGAAATCCTTAAAGCACAGGCTGAAAAAGAGGCAATGCTTCTCCGTGCTGATGCAGTCAAGCAGAAGAAGATTCTCGAATCTGAGGGTACTGCACTGGCTATAAAGAACGTTCAAAGTGCAAAAGCTGAGTCTCTTGAAAGACTGAATCAGGCTAATCCGACAGATACAGTGCTTAAATACAAGGCTATTGAGGCGTTCCCGGATGTTGCCAATGGAAAGGCTACAAAGATTATTATCCCAAGTGAAATTCAGGGAATTGCAGGTCTTGCAGCCGGACTGCAGGGCGTAGTTACTGAAAACAAATCGGAGCAGAAAACTGAAAGCTGATTTTCAGTGTATTAAATATGTATTTTGAGGAGTGGCAAATGTCACTCCTTTTTGTTTGCTAATATGGGGAGTTTTGTGCAAAATGCGAAAATTTTTCGACGGTATTGCAAGGGCAGATTTTATGTTGTATAATGTAAATATAGTTGAATTATATAGTCAATTTGACGTTTATGGCAGAATTATTTATGTAAATATCATTATTTTTCGTTAAAATGCTTATTTTATACCTCGATTTTTGTTTGAAATGTCAAATTGAACTTAATGTAAATCAATTAACTATATATAGATAAAAAGAACAAAACAAAATTTTCAAACAGGAGCTGACAAAATGGTTTTTTCAAGCCTATTCTTTCTCTATTTCTTTCTGCCCCTTTGCGTGATTTGCTATGCGGCAACAAAGAAAATGCACTACCGCAACATGGTACTTCTCATTTTTTCCCTTGCCTTTTACGCATGGGGAGAACCGCTCTGTATTTTTCTGCTGATTATCAGTGCGGCGGTGAACTTTATGTTCGGACTGGTTATCGACAGATACAAGGGGAAAACCGGTTCAAAGATTGCGGTGACTTCAGCAGTTATATTTGATATTGCAATACTTGGCGTATTCAAATACAGTGGATTCATAGTTGAAAATATAAACGCTGTTACCGGACTTGACCTTGCTGTACCGCAAATCAGACTGCCAATCGGCATAAGCTTTTTTATTTTTCAGATGATTTCATACATAATCGACTGCCACTGGGAGAAAGTTGAGGTACAGAAAAGCTACCCGAAATTTCTGATGTACGTTTCACTTTTCCCCCAGCTTGTTGCAGGTCCTATTGTGCGTTACAGCACCATTGAAAGCGAGATAAGTTCCAGAAAAACCACTGCTGATGACCTTTACTGCGGCATTTCAAGACTTGCTGTGGGGCTGGGTAAAAAGGTTATAATTGCCAACAATCTAAGTACTGTTGTGAATTCGCTTTTTGACGGCGAGTTAAGCAATATTTCTGTTGTGGGAACGTGGCTTGGTGCGGCGCTTTATGCTTTGCAGATTTATTTTGACTTTTCCGGTTACTCGGACATGGCTATCGGTCTTGGCAGAATTTTCGGTTTCCATTTTGACGAAAACTTCAACTATCCGTTTATCTGCAAGGACGTTTCGGAATTCTGGCAGAGATGGCACATTTCTTTAAGTTCGTTTTTCCGTGACTATCTGCTTTATGTTCCGATTTTTGGAAAACGCAGAAAATACGGCGGACTGTTTCTTGTGTGGCTGTGTACAGGTCTGTGGCACGGCGCAAGCTGGAACTTTGTAATATGGGGACTTTATTTTGGACTCTTTATTTTCATTGAACAGAAAATCGGTAAAAAGAAAATGAAAAAGATACCAATAGTTTTAAGACATATATATAATAAAATTGTAATAATAATCGGATTTGGTATATTCTATTTTGAAGATATCGACAGGCTTGGTGAGTTCTTTAAAAATCTGGTAGGACTTAACGGCAACGGCTTTATTGACGAATTTACAAAGCTCTCATTTACCAACAATGTCTACCTCATTCTTGCCGCTCTTATTTGCTCGTTCCCAATTGCAAAGCTTATCGGAAATTTTGCAAAGAGGACTGCTGCCACAAATTATGTTTTTGAGGTTTCAAAGATTGCCGCAAATATGGCGCTGATACTTGTTAGCAGTATCATGCTTGTGGACGCTACAAACAATCCGTTTTTGTATTTCAGATTTTAGGAGGCGGCTTGAATTATGGACAACAGAGAAGATTTTAACATAGATGTAGACCTGCGCCGCCGCAAGAAAAAGCGTGTGAAAAAGCGCTATACAATTAAGTTTATCAAGAGGCTGAATGTTGTAATATGTTCACTTACCTTTGTAGTTATTGCGGTGTGCATGATAGTGTTGAAACGTCCGGAAGTTTCGGAAATTGAAAACCGTACTCTTGCAAAATTTCCGAAATTCTCTTTTTCGGATTACTTTTCCGGTAAATTCACAGCCGGAATCGAAACCTATTACAACGATACAGTACCCGGTCGTGAAACCTTTAAAAATATAACTGCGTCAATTCGCGACAGGTTCGGACTCCAGTCGGAGGAAGTGAAGATTCACGGCACTCCGGTAAAGCAGGACAGCCGTACTGATGAAAATGATACCCAGAAAGAAAAAACAACACAGCCCTCTGTTACTGAATCGGAGGGTACGGCCGTGACCGTTGCTGGTACAACTGTTCAGACTACCGTCCAGACCGAACCGGAAGAAGACCCACTTGATGACCCTAACATTGAGGGAGAAATCAGCAATAATATTCTTGTGTACAAAAACAGGGGTATTATGCTTTTTGGCGGAAGTTACTCAAACGGTCAGACTTATGCGGAGTATATGAACAACTATAAGCGTGACCTGGGAATAAACGTTTATTCAATGGTCTGCCCGACGCCTGTGTCTTATTATCTGCCGACAAAATATGAGGACATGACGGCAAGTGAAAAGGATAATATTGACAATATCAACGAATACCTTGACGGCGTTGTACCCATTGACGCATACGGCGCTTTAATGGAACACAAGGACGAGGATATTTTCCAGAGAACTGACCACCACTGGTCACAGCTTGGGGCATATTATGCGGCTCAGGAGTTTGCAGAGCAGGCGGGAGTGCCTTTTGCAAAGCTCAGCACCTATGAGAAAGTTGAAAAGGACGGATATGTGGGTACACTTTACGGATATTCCGGCGATTCAGACCTGAAAAACAATCCGGAAAAGTTCACTTACTATATACCGTCGAATAATTATACAACAACATATTATGATACTGACATGACAAATGAGCGAGAGGGAAATCTGCTTATTAATCTTGACAATGTTGACCCTGTAAGCTGGTACCTTGTTTTTTTGGGTACTGATGCTGCGGTAACTCATGTTCACACAGATGTCGGAAACGGCAGAAAGCTTGCTATAGTAAAGGACAGCTACGGAAACGCACTTGTACCATGCCTGACCGGTTCATTTGAGGATATATATGTTGTGGACGCAAGGTATTTTGAAGTGAATGCAATTTCCCAGTTTACCCAGTGGGGAATTACCGACCTGCTGTTTGCTATGAACACTTTCAGCGCAACGGGCAGTAACTTTGAATGTATAGAACAAATCAGAATACAGTAAGGAAAAGATAGAATGAAAGAACTGATGTACCCCTTTGACAGCCGGTATATTCTGAAAAACAGAAAGAAAATCAGAAAGGAACTGCTGGCTGACAAAACCGAAC